>JAKLHB010000303.1 GCA_022710345.1 Planctomycetota bacterium | reverse complement strand
ACGTTCTTTGCCGGCTAGAAAGTAACCGATAGCGTCTGCTGGAATTGGCGAAAGGGAACAATGTTTGCTTGAGTTGCCGTTTTTGTATTGTATCAAATTTGTAGAAAATTGTCTATAGATTTCTGATAAGATTTCTTGCAAACATACGCTTTTCAGATTATACTTAATCGCTCCAGTGAAGAGCATAGCAGCCATTGCTAATAAGAACGAATACTAGTTGTAAATCAATGTAGATTATAGCAACTAGGATTGTTAGGATTTTTTATGAAACCATATTTTGGCAGTAACAAGCCTAAAGTAATTCTCAAAAAAGGCAAGGCAAAACCGTTTTGGTTCCATCATCCTTGGATTTTTTCAGGAGCAATCCAGGAAATCAAAGGTAATACTCAAAATGGCGACCTTGTGGATGTATTTGAAGATTCAGGAAAGTTTATTGGTAAAGGATTTATCAATCAAAAATCCCAAATAGCCGTGCGTTTATTGACATGGGACATTCATGAAAAAATTGACCCAGAGTTTTTCCATCGTAAGATAGCAGAAGCTATTCGGTTACGAGAAAATGTCCTTGCAATGTCATCCGTATCCAGTGCATATCGTCTGATCCATAGTGAAGCAGATGGGCTGCCTGGACTTACGGTTGATCGTTACAATGATTTACTTTGTGTGCAATTTCTTTCAATTGGAATGGATCAACGCCGTGATCTCATTGTGGATGTTCTGCGGCAAGAAGCACACGCTGCGACCATTGTTGAAAAATATTCTCCAGGTGTAAGGCAACGTGAAGGCCTGGAAGAAATTGAATACAGAGTATATGGGCCAGAACCACCAGAAAAAATTGTGATCACTGAATATGGCCTCCAATTTGAGGTTTCCTTACGCAAAGGACAAAAAACAGGGTTCTACCTGGATCAAAGAGAAAATCGCCGTAAATTAAGTCGCTATGGCCATCAAAAGCGAATTTTAGATGGATTTTGCTATAGCGGAGGATTTGGCATTTATCTGGCTACCAAGAGCAAAGTAACTGAGGTTGTTTTTATGGATAGCTCGGCCCCTGCTTTGGAGCTTGCTCAAGCGAATTGGAAGCTCAATCAATTAGAAGGCACGAAAAGTGCATTCATCAAAGCAGATATTTTTGAAAAATTGGTGGAAATGAAAGAAGCCAATGAGCGTTTTGACTTAATTATTTTGGATCCGCCAAAAGTAGCACCAGATACAGCAAGCTTGAAAAGTGGATTGGAATCTTTGGAAAAGATCAATCGTTTAGGAATCCAAATTCTGAACCCAGGTGGCATTTTGGTAAGCTGCGATTGCTCTGGCTTAATTTCATGGGATGTGTTCTTGAAAACCTTAAATAAAGCTGCATTGGATAGCAATCGCGGAATCAAAATTTTTGATTGTTCATCTGCAGGGCCTGACCATCCTGTGAACCCAGCTTGTCCAGAAAATGCGTATCTAAAAGTAGTGATGTCTGAAATTTCTTAGAACCGAACGGCAGTCGCTTTCCAGAATTTGAACGGCAAATATTTATTCCCAAGCCTTGTGCGTTTTCACTGAAAGAGGCGAAAAAATATTTGCCTATTCAAAATTGCAGAAAGGATGCAGGATATTTTTATAATCCTGCATAAAAACTATGAGATGTCCATTTTTAATTGGTGAGCGAGTGTATTTGCGTGGTCTAGAACTATCTGACCTCAATGGAAATTATATTGCGTGGCTCAATGATGCCCAAGTTTGCCAATTCAACTCTCACCATGTTTTTCCTTATTCAAAGGAAGCAGGCGAGAGTTATATCAAACATACACAAAGTTCGAAGCAAGATTTAATCTTAGCGATTGTGGTGAAGCACACAGACCAGCACATTGGAAATATTGCATTGCAATGCATTCACCCTATCTATCGCAATGCAGAGTATGCCATTCTGCTAGGTGAAAAAGAATATTGGGGCCAAGGATATTCTAAAGAAGCATCTGTGCTGCTCATTCAGCATGGATTTTTAGCCTTGAACCTTCATCGTATCTATTGTGGTACTTCAGCAGATAATGTTGCTATGCAAAAGCTGGCGATTTTTATGGGCATGAAAGAAGAAGGCCGCAGACGCGAAGCCATGTATAAAAACGGGAAATATGTAGATGTTGTGGAATATGGAATGACAGTGGAAGATTTTTTCAACAAATATCAAAATCTTCCTGATCCAGCCTAATTCACAGCATTCTTTGTTTATTTGGATTGAGGAGACCGCACTTTCTCTACCTCAATGGATGGAGTTTTCGTGCGGTGAATTCGATGAGCGACTTACCTATGGAATCTCAGAATCCAGGCCAAATTCCAAACAGCTTGAATTCTGATGATTACGAAAAAAAATTATTATCTGGGATACACTATTGCACTCGTTGTTGTATGCCTGAGACCCAGGAAGGCGTTACTTATGATGAAATGGGCGTGTGCCAAGCATGCCAATCTTCAGAGCAAAAAATCCATATCAATTGGGTAGAACGCGAAAAAAAATTGCGGGAAATTTTAGAAGAAGCAAAATCCAAAGCAGGCGATAATTATGACTGTATTGTGCCCATTAGTGGCGGCAAAGACAGCACATTTCAGCTCCATGTTTTGATCAAAGTCTATCAGATGAAACCGCTGGCTGTTACTTTTAGCCATAATTGGTACAGCGAAACTGGATGGTATAATCTCCAAAATGCTCTCCAGCAGTTTAATGTAGATCATATCATGTTCACGCCCAATCGTAGTCTGGTCAATCGGCTAGCCAAGCGATCCTTAGAAGGTATTGGCGATTCTTGTTGGCATTGCCATGCAGGAGTAGGCTCGTTTCCGCTCAAAATAGCGGTTAAATTCCGCATTCCATTGTTGGTGTGGGGTGAATCTATTGCAGAATCTTCTGGCAGAGCCTCTTATCAATGTCCAGTGCATAAATTTGACCGAGATTATTTTACAAGAGTTTCGGCCAAACTCAGCCCTCGAGATTTAGTATGTGATTATTTAAGTTCCAAGGACTTATACCCATTTGAATTGCCATCCATTGATGAAATTGAAGCAGTTGGTGTGACAGGCATTCACCTGGGCGATTATATTTTTTGGGATGATGAACGCCAGACTGAATTTGTACGAGATACTTATGGATGGAAAGAAACTGAAATGGAAGGTTCGTACAAAGGCTATAAAAGTGCAGAATGCATCATGGCTGGGATGCACGATTTTACATGCTATCTCAAGCGTGGATTTGGTCGGGCTACATTCCATGCCTCGGTGGATGTGCGTTCTGGCCTTTTGACCAGGGAAGAAGGCTTTGCTTTAGCACAAAAATACGATCGAGAACGGCCAGAAGCCTTGGATTATTATCTACGAATCACAGGCATGAGTGAAGAAGAATTCTTCAGCATCATGCGCAAGAAAAAAGTCGCAAAACTCAAAGATGTGGATTTACCTATTTTGCCCAAAGATCGTGCCAATCGCGAGCAAATTATGCCCTTTATGGAGCAGCTCATTGCCAAACACCGAAACATCAAAGATGTCCGACTTCATACACCACCACAATATAGGGAGATCAAGGGTGAATCCAGGAAATAATTTCTTTTTTCAACATAGCATCCAAAAAATTTTGGACATGTACCAAACCCGTCAAATCAGCCCGGCTGAAGTAGCAAGAATGTCGTTGCATAATATAGAGCATCTTGATCCTGTGTATCATGCTTGGATTTGCTATGATCGTGCCCATTTTCTGCATCAAGCCGGAGTAAGCAATGCAAGAATTCAGCAAGGGCAAGCCTTTCGTTCTCTTGAAGGCATCCCTGTGGGTGTAAAAGATATTTTCAATACAATTGACTTCCCAACTCAAATGGGAAGCCCAATTTGGGAAAATTTTACTCCAGGAAATGATGCACGATCTGTGTTTCATGTCCGGCGAAGTGGTGGCATTCTTCCAGGCAAGACTGTTACCGCTGAATTTGCCGTGCATACTTTAGGCCCAACCTTGAATCCACATAACACTCAAAAAACACCAGGGACATCGTCTTCTGGATCTGCGGTGGCAATTGCATTAGGCATGGTGCCAGTTGCGCTAGGCACACAGACCGCTGGTTCCATAGTCCGGCCATCCAGTTTTTGCGGCATTTACGGCTGCAAACCTTCATTTGGCTTGATTCCACGAACTGGAATGCTCAAGACAACAGATACATTGGACACTGTGGGCTATTTTGTTCTTCATGCCAGTGATCTGCGTAGAATCTTTGATGTGCTGCGAGTCCAAGGTTTGGACTATCCTATTAGCCATGCGGCTCTCTCCAATCCAGAACGACAAAACAAGCCTGCTAACCGTCCTTGGCGTGTGGCCCTTGTGCAAACACAAACTTGGGACACTGCGGCTGACTATGCCAAAGATGCTCTGCTCCAGTTTGCCAATCAATTGGCAAAAACCCCAGATATACAAGTAGAACGTGTGGCCCTCCCTACAGAAATGCTATCTGGCCATGAAATCCATGCCACGATTTATAATAAGACACTTTCTTATTATTTTCAGGATGAATACAAGCGCGCTGAATTAGTATCCCCGATTATGCATGATCTAATCCGCCAAGGCCAACAAATTAGACTCCAACAATACTATGATGCTTTGAAGCAGCAAGATCGTATGATTCATGCAATGGATCAATTTTTCCAAAATTACGATATTGTCCTGAGCCTGAGCACGACCACAGAAGCACCTCTGCGACATCAACCTGAAAATCGCGATCCTGCATTGCTCTGGACCATGACACATCTGGCAGTTGTCAGTGCCCCAACCTTTATTTCTCCCAACGGCTTGCCTTTTGGAACCCAGATTGTGGCTAGGAAATACAACGATTATCTGCTGTTTCAATTTATCGAATACTTACTCCAGCAGCAAATCCTGCCTCCTGGCCCTAATCCACAGTTAGGATAAAATGACCGCCCAGTTGTGAGAGAAGCATAGCCGTACATGAGCAACATAAAATTGCACTTTACTATTCCTATCAAAGATAGGTTCGACGGCTCTGTTTTTTCGAAATGGAAAACAGAGTCAAAATAACAAAGACGCTAGCTTTGCAAAGCTAGCGTCTTGCGTAAAGATTTTTTTTAAGCGATTGTCAATGCTTAATTCCGACGAATCCAGATCATATTTACCAATGCAAGGCCAAAAAGTACAAAAGTGGCTGGCTCCGGCACTGTTGGAGTACCCGAAGTTTCGACACCATCAATGCAAAGTGCTTGATAACTTCCATTGACGGGTGACTGTGCAGATCCATTGGTGGCGCTCAAATAAATTTGATCAAATGGCGTGCTCTCTGCAGCAAATCCAAGATACCGGAAATTGCCAATTCCTATGCTAGGCATAGACGATACTAAGACACTTCCAGAAGCAATCACCACGCCATTATTGCGTACCTGGTAATTGTAATAGACGCTGGTCATATCGCTCCAGCCATTATACACATACATCCCAATATTGACAAAATCGCTATTGTCTGACATGGTGATGGCAGTATAACCATAATCGCCGCCATTGTGGTACCATGAATTGCTACCTTCTGCAACCAGCCAAGAGCTAATGCTATCATCCACGTTGACACCTACAACTTTGATGAGGTCTGTGATCTGGGTAATTCCAGATGTACCTTCAAACCCATTGAAATGGGTGCGTTGGAGAGTTGGAATAAAATCACTGGTATAGACAGTGACTGCCCAAAGCGGGGTAAGGGCGAGCAGAGCTAAAAGTATTATTTTCATAAAATTATATGCAGCTTGCTTCCTTCAATTTATTGAAGGAACTGCATCCTCCTACTTTAGTTAAAAGACTAATGCAAGGACTAGACACGACCGCACGACAGAAGATGAA
>JAKLHB010000302.1 GCA_022710345.1 Planctomycetota bacterium | reverse complement strand
GCAGGTCCTAAACCTTCAGAGCCTACCAAAATGGAGCCTAAACCACCAGAAGCGGCTCCGCCTAAGCCTCCCGTAGAGATAATCAAACCTGCAACTGCAGTTTCATCTTTTTCTGAAAAAGATTTGGCTGAACTGACAGCAGATTTTTTGTCTGAATCACGGGAATTGATTGAAAAAACAGATCAAGATTTAGTGAAGTTGGAAAAAAATCCTCAAGATCAAAAATTGCTCGAACAAATTTTTCGCTACATGCATACCTTGAAGGGAACGACTTCATTTTTAGGATTTACCAAGGTTTCAAGCTTAACCCATGCTGCTGAAGAAGTGATGCGGGAGGTAAGCAAAGGCAATGTGGGGCTAGATGCTAAAATCATGGATGCAATTTTGGAAGTAGTGGATTATCTGAAAACCTTTTTCCAACGCCTAGAACAAGGAAATAAGGATGAAGGTGATCCAGAACTTTTGATCCAAAAAGTCCAAAAATCATTGGTAAGCTGTAAATCTCCTGCTGCTCCTTCCAAACTTCCTCCTGCACATATAGCCGAGCCTAAGCGAGGAGAGGAAGCCAAGCCAGGCACTGCAGCAGCAGCAGTGGAACAAACCATCAGAGTAGAAACAGGACGATTAGACAAGCTCATGAACCTGGTTGGTGAATTGGTCCTTGGCCGAAACCGAATTAGCCAGACAGTGCGGCTTGTGCAAGAAAAGTTACAAGATGATCGCTTAATCCAAGATTTGAGCAGTGCGGTAGATTTTTTGGATTTTGTAACCTCGGATTTGCAACGTGCTGTGTTGAAAACACGAATGCAGCCTGTGAGTAAAATTTTCAACCGCTTCACTCGCACTGTTCGTGATATAGCGCGTGATTTAGGCAAAGAAGTCAAGCTCATCATTGAAGGCGCAGAGACTGAGTTAGACAAATCTGTCATTGATGAATTGGGCGACCCTTTGATTCATCTTTTGCGCAATTCTGTTGATCATGGAATTGAAATGCCAGATGTACGGCATCAGATGGGCAAAAATCCAGTCGGCACTATTATATTATCTGCATTACATGAAGGAAACCACATTCTGATTTCCATTGTGGATGATGGTAAAGGGATCAATCCCGAGGTTATTAAAGCCAAAGCCATTAAAATGGGCTTGGTTAGTGCAGAAGAAGCAGCCCGTTTGCCAAGCAAAGAAATTGTTGATTTTATCTTTTTGCCAGGTTTTTCTACGGCTGAGAAAGTGACTAATTTATCTGGCCGTGGTGTTGGCATGGATGTGGTTAAAACCAGCATCGAAAAACTGAATGGAATCGTGGAAATCACCACTGCTGTTGGACAAGGTACCACATTTACGATTCGTTTACCACTGACGCTGGCAATTATTCAAGCTTTGCAGATACAAGTTGCGCATGAAATTTTTGCTATTCCTTTGACCTCGATTATTGAAACTCTCAGAGTTTCTGCAGAGCAAATTCAGACTATCTCAGGAAAAGAAGTAATCCGTTTTCGCAACAACATCATTCCCTTGATTCGTCTTCACGATGTGTTTAATATCCCTTCGCATAGCCAAACTACGGGAGTTAAAAAACATAAATTCTATATTGTAGTAGCTGGCGTTGCTGATAAAAAAATTGGCATTATGGTAGATAAGATCGTGGGGCAAGAAGAAGTTGTCGTGAAAAATATGGGTAAGCTTTTAGAAAATACGCCTGGTATTTCTGGTGCGTGTATTGGCGGTGATGGTAAAATTACCTTGATCCTTGATTTATCAAGCCTTCTGCGTCTAATTCCGCACAGCAGTGTTGTTGTATCATCTCAAGGCAAAACCGAAGTCGGTACCCATGCAAAAAAAATTGGCCCTGTTTCCATTTTAGTAGTCGAAGATTCTCGAAGTGAAAGAAAGCGCACCCGCATGGCTTTAGAGCAAAAAGGATATCGTGTAGTTGAAGCCACAGATGGAAAGGATGCCTTAAATAAGCTCATGGATTACTCTGTGGACTTAATCATCACAGACATTGAGATGCCAGAGTTGGATGGCTATCGCCTTACAGCCAAAGTTCGGGAAAATCGCAAATTTAAATCGCTGCCTGTCATTGCGATTAGCACTCATAAAGAGATGATTGACCGCATCAAAGGCATGGAAGCCGGGATTAACATGTATCTTCCCAAACCTTTTGAAGAAGAAGAATTGTTTAATGCGATCAAAAATTTGCTTTAGTTATTAGTTAAAGGAATTTTTATGAGAATGAGCGTGAAGATTATCTTTGCTACGATTGCTTCTTCCCTAGCAGCATCTGCAACCCATAGTATGTTAAGCCAATGGCAAATCCCTGCTATGATTATAGGAACAGCCTGCATTCTCATTGGTTTTTTAATTGGAATTATTTTCCATTGGCATTTTCAAGCCAGGGTTAAGGCAATTCAGGCTAAACTGATCAGCCATGAAACAGATGAATCAGATCGAATTCATGACGAATTTAACCAAATCCTTGATTACTGGAAACATGCCCAAACAGAGCAAGCTCATAGTTTAGCCAAAATTCAACAGAATAGCGAGACTTTGGCACGGCTAGTTCAACAAGTTTTTCTTAAAGTCATAGATGTTTTAAAGAATTTTGAATTACAAGCGGGTGTGTTACGGCGATTGGCGAGCAACATCATTGAAATGAATGGTTTTGTGCAAACACTGCATGAGAAAACCAAAACATTGGGCGACTCCATTCAGCACACCACGACTGATATTGCGGCTTTAAGCACCAACATTGGTGCAGAATCTGCTAAAGTAGATTCTGCCTCTGGAATTTCTCAAGAAGCTGTGCAGGCAGCACGAGAAGGGACAGGTGTTGTCAAAGACGTAGAAGAAGGTATGTCAAAAATTGCAGCCCATGTCCAAAGCGCTGCTCAAACCATTGATAAATTGGGCAAAAGTTCGGATGAAATTGAGGAAATTATCAGTGTGATTGATGACATTGCAGATCAAACCAACCTTTTGGCACTCAATGCTGCCATTGAAGCTGCACGTGCAGGCGAACAAGGACGCGGCTTTGCTGTTGTAGCAGAATCTGTACGCAATTTGGCTGAAAAAACGCAAAAAGCCACCAAAGAAATTGTGGTTATGATTAAAAATTTGCAGGCTGAAACTTCTGGAGCAGTCCATTCTATGGAAGGCGGAACCAAAGAAGTTGAAACAGGCGTAGGCATGGCGGCTAAAGCTGGCCAAACTTTGGAACGCATTGCCATCTCTGTAGAAAAAGTGAATACTTTAGTCAGTGAAATTCGTGGAAATGCTGCACAACAAGATCAAATGAAGCACAAAATTTTAAATTTAGCAGTGGAAATCCGCAGAATCACAGATGCATTATTTGCAACCATGGATGAACAAAAGAAACATGCGATCCAGATTAAAGCAGAGATAGAAAATTTAGAACAAATTGGCAGCCGCACACAGCAAGCATTAGCTGAAATGCGCCGCGATGCAGAAGAAGTAGCACGACATGCTGCAGAAATCAAAAGTGTTTGCAGTTTGCCAAAACAAGCAGAGACACCAGCGGAAAACAAACCCACGACTACAACTGCAGCCGGCTTGTAAGTTTTCGAATATTGAGGATCATTTCATGATGCACAAAATTGCAGAAGAGGAAACTTATCTCCAGGTGGTTGTTTTTCATCTTGGAGAAGAAGAATTTGCGTTGGATATAGCGTATGTAAAAGAAATTGTTAGACTTGCACCCATCACTCGTGTGCCTAAATGCAAGGAATGGATTGAAGGTGTGATCAACTTGCGAGGTAATGTTGTGCCAGTGATGGATTTAAGAAAACGGTTTCATGTACCTAGCACCAACCAGCGGCAGACACGCATCATTATTTTAGAACTACGCGGCATCAGTTTAGGTGTTTTGGTAGATGCTGTTGTAGAAACCCGGCAAATTGGTAGGTCCTTAGTCGAACCTGCACCTGCTTTGATGAGCAGTGTAGAAAGTGAATATATTGCTGGTGTGGCCAAGCTCGAAGATCGCTTGATTAGCTTGCTCCAGATTGACAAAATTTTGAATTTTGACGGAAAGGAAGCTGTATGAGACTGCGATTTTGGGTCAAACAATTGCCACATATAGGAAATAAAGCTGCGCTACCATATCTTTTATTTTGGACTGTGCTTCTGGCTGCCGGTGTTATGCTAGGTTTGGTGATGAACCATAGAAACCAGGTCTTGCAATACCGTTCGCAAATCGAGCAGTGTCTCACCGCAATTGAAAAAAGCATTCCGGCTCAAGAGAATCGCCAAAATTATGTGCAGTCAGCACCCTGGCTTGGGCTAATCTCAGTTTTTTTCCAAAACCAAGGGCCATATTATTTAGTGTTTTATGAAAAAAAAGGACAAGAAGTATTGTGGCATCAAGGAATTGGAACTATCTCTCAAGAGTCTCTTCCTGCATGGTCTGCTGAAAATCTACCATCTCAAAGCCAATGGATTCCTTTTATGGAAGGACAGGCAGTAGCCTATTGCACAGGAGATTATGGAATTTTTTTATGTCTCAATTCTCAGCCGCAAATCTTTGGTAACCATATATTTTTGATCAGTGGTTTGGCTTTGTTTATTTTTGGAATATTGGCAATCGCAATTTGGGCTAGTGGATTGGTGCATCTTGACAAACCTACTGCTAAAATTCAAGAAGCATTGGCATACGAAAAAACGCTCACTGAAAAAATTTATCGTGAGTTACAACAGCTTTGGCAGGCTTACCACAGCAAGCATACAGAAAAAAGCCAAGACATTCAACAAGCAATCGCCGAAGCAAATAGGATTAAGATAAATTCAGGCCAAGATTTGCAAACTACCATAGAACATTTAGAGCAGATTAGTCTTACATTCGCTGAACAAGGACAAAAAATTAAAGAAATGCTAACAGCCTTGGCAGAAATGTCCTCTGCTGCACAATCCATTGCCTCCCATGCAACAGCTTCTGTCACTACATCTATTGCTTCCGAAGGCGATGCAAAAAAAGGCGGAGAAGTGGTAAGCCAGATTATCCGACATATGAATAAAATCACACAAACAGTCTCTAGGTCAGCTTCTGTGATTACAGAATTAGGTGAACGTTCGGACAAAATTGTGGATATTATCAATGTGATTGATGATATAGCGGACCAAACCAACCTTTTGGCATTAAATGCTGCTATTGAAGCAGCAAGAGCAGGTGCACAAGGACGAGGGTTCGCAGTAGTGGCGGATCAAGTACGCAGTCTAGCCGAAAAAACCACCCATGCAACTAAGGAAATTTCTGAAACGCTATCTTCCATTCAAGAGAAAACGAATCAAGCAATTGCAGCAATGGATGAAGGAATTAAAGAAATAGATCTTGGGGCAGGTTTGGCTGTGCAAGCTGGAGTAAGCCTCCGTAAAATTGTCTCAGGTGCCAAACGTGTTACAGAAATGATCTCTGCTGTTGTTGGTGCAGCAGAAAAGCAATCGCAAGCAGCCAGTGCAAGCTCTTCGTTAGTAGTACAGATTGATAGAGATATGGATAAAGGCTGTGAAGGCAGTAAAGAATCTGTGGCCTATATCCATCATCTTGCAGAGGCAATGAAAGAACTGTCTGGTTGGATGGAACAATTTCAAGCATTATGGTTTGCACACTTTCAACAACAAGAAATGTTTGCTTTGGCTGAAAGTAGTAGCCAAGAATGGCACCGTCGCAGTGAACGTATTCAAGAAACGATTCGCCTTTTGCGTGAGTCATAAAAATTTGCATTCTTGAAACACAAATTTTTATGGACGCATGCTTCTATTTTTGTTACAATAGAAAAACATCACTGCCATTGCTGCGCAGTGTGCTGAGCTACGAATTCCACACAGCAACATTCTTATTAAGCGCGCGTGCTCATTTGGATTCAAGGATTGCTGCGCGCAGAACTTAT
>JAKLHB010000301.1 GCA_022710345.1 Planctomycetota bacterium | reverse complement strand
AAAGAATCGTCCTGGCTCATGCGGATATTCGCGATTGCAGGCACCATATCATTTTGCTTCTTTTTGAAGCTTTTCCCTACGTTGCTAACCATCAATGCTGGCCCAATATGGTGTGTGGCTTGGTTTGGTATTGGGCTTTTAGCATGCCTAGTCCTGCCCACCATGCTAGAGTTAGGCCGTTCAGGTTGGTGGAAACCAGCAGGGACTTCGCAGTACAGAAGGCTATGGGAAAATCCAATTTGCATAGACTTGATGCTTGGGCTACCCTTTGGTCTCATGCTTTTGTTTATTGCATCTGGAGCAATTCCTGGAAATTTTATCTTTCAAGATTATCTGCGATTGATCACTTTGATTGTGACAGGCCCTGCTCTAGGAATTGCTGTGATCTATACTGTACATAGTAGATGGTATAGAAAAGACATCATGGCGTGCATGATTGTCTTGCTCCTGGTCTTTGTGTATCATTTTTATCTGGCATAAAACCTTGTGTCGTTTTTGAAACATCATGTAACCATGTTTTGAAAGGCAAAAATCCATGCCTTTTTATCAAAGTTTGCTGGATATCCAAGATATTAGGCAACCACTTTCTTTGCAACAATGTAGAGAGTTATGTCAAGAACTGAAAAAGGATATTTGCAGCGCGATCTATGGCCAGGAAAATCTGGTGAGGCGAATTCTCATTGCGTTGTTGCTCAAGCAGCACGTGCTTTTGGAAGGATTGCCCGGCCTTGCAAAAACCGATAGTGTTAAGATATTATCGCAATTGACCCAACTCCATACCCAACGTGTTCAATTTGTTCCGGACATGATGCCTTCGGATTTGGTTGGGAAAAATAATATCAATCTTTCAACCATGCAGACAATTTGGGTGCCTGGTCCCTTGTTCTCCAATATCATCATCGCCGATGAGATCAACCGTGCACCAGCAAAGGTTCAAGCGGCGATCCTCGAGTCTATGGCAGAGAATACCATCACTCCTTTTGGCCAGCCCACACGCATCATCCGTGGGCCAGAAGAAGAAAAAATGTGGGATTATTTCAACGCCCCTATCGTGCCCGGCGGCCCTGCTCTCGCAGAAAAGACGGCAATTAAAGCCAAAGCCAATATCTTTGGTGCCAACCCTATTGATTTGGACAATCCAAAGGATAATCAATTCACTGTGCTCGCCACTATGAACCCTATTGAGACCGAAGGCACGTATCCCTTGTCTGAAGCGCAGCTCGATCGTTTTTTGTTCAAAGTCGTGGTCCCGTATCCGAGCTTTGCCACTTTGAATGAAATCCACGAAAAATTTTGTGGCATTCGAACGCCAGTTAAAGTGCCTGCTTTGAAACCAGATGACCTTATGCGTTTACGTTTTCGCTCTCTCTATTTCTTTCGGCGATGCCATCAACTCCTGCAAGAGCAACTCGAACAATTGGCTAAAATACAAAAACATAATCCAGTTTTAATCAATGACCTGTTGACTCGCATTCGGAAGATAGTCTTCTTCTCGTCCTATCAAGGCCAAGATGCAGTTGCCAATCCTCTCCAATTAGAAATTCGGAGAGAATTGGCGCTGTTGGGCGGATTAGAACAACAGCCAATCCGCAGCCAATCTGCATTCAATGATATTTTAAGCGGTAGTAGCCCTCGTGGTTTAAAACTCCTGGATGCAGCTTTGGCAGAAGCTTTCTTGGATCCAGATGTCCGGATTCGATACGTTGATATGGATTGGAATGAAACAGAGGATCCTCGATTGCCGAACGTTCCTTGGCTCAAGATTGAAAACCTCCATATCAAGCAAGCTGCGTATGATGTTCTCCGCCATAGAATTCGATTACGTGTGCAGGCAAAATTCAAAGGCAATACCAGTGAAAATATCATTGAGACCTTGCTGCAAGCATTTGCCCCGTAGCTTTCTAAACTGCTTATGATGGGCAAAACATAACCAGAAGAAGATTTTTGATGGAACTCCACAGCAGAAATTTTCATAGAATCTTCTTCTGGGAAAATGAAAGCTTCTTCTGGGAAAGGGAAAGCTTATGCCTAAAATCAACCAACATATTGTCAATCAAGTGAACGAAGGCATCTTTAGCAAAGCACACGAAATTTCAACCGACCTTTTGACAGGGTCATTCCGGTCGTTATTCCAAGTAGAGAAAGCCATTGAATCGTCAGAGCCTAAAGTTTTTGAAGTCGAGGATGATCCGCAGTTGATCTGGCTGGAGCGGATGAGTCCTAGCCATGCTCGATATTTTCCTCAATTTGTAGCTTTGGAGGAGATTCTGGCCAAGCGATTCCAAGAAACAACAGATTACACATTTATTGTTGTAGCTGATCTGAGCCGTTCCATGCGATTGAAGTGGCGTGGCATTTATGAAAATACAGAGCGTGAGAATTCTGATATTCTGATTTATGAATCCACCAAGCTCTATCTCCTCAAATACATGATCTGCTCTTTCTTCTTGGCCGCTGAAGCCAATGGCTATTCGTGTAAACTGATTACCTTTGGTGGCAATCAAATCACGTTGTACAATAGTTACAATTCTCCGGACTTTGCGTATGTGGCATTAGAAATGATTGATGAGCATTACTATCGTTTAGCCGAGCAACCGCAAGTCATTGAAGAGTGCTACTATGTCAAAGCACTTGAATATTTGACTGCCTGTCGTTTTCATAGTTATATGGCTCTGTGGATCAGTGATTTTATGGATTTGTTGTATGATCCAGAAAAGAAAATTTTACCAGAAATGATGGCATGTTTAACTGAAATTCATGAAAGACACAGAATTGCCACAATTCAGGTGAATGATTTGCTGGAGATGGATGCCAGCCCACGATTGAGTTTAGGTCCAGAATGCACAGCATGGAGTTATGAAATCGAGAAGAACCCAGAAAAGCATCCAGACATCATGCTTGCAGGACAAATTCCTCAAACAACTCCTTCTGAAAAAATAAATCTACAGGAGCAATGGTCAGGTGTTTTCGGCCAATTTCCTAAGCATCCAGGGCTGCTCATGAAAGAGCACGAACGTTATGGGATTCCATTTTTGCACATTGATTCACCGCAAGATTTAGAAAAACAATTGCGCAAGATTACCGTGGATATGGAGATGTAGTATGGCATTCAAAGACAAGCTAAAAGATACATTGGCAGCACTCATTATGCGTTTGGGCGCAACTGCAACCGAACGCATTATATTAGATGAAATTGCCAGATGCGCCAATGCGTATCTGGAAGATGAGCTCAATCGTTCATTTCCTCGATGTGTGTGCTGGGGAGCATGCAATCGTCGGGCAGCACCTCATGGAATTTTACCTCATGCTATTGCACCGGTTCTTGAGCTGGATATTCCATTCAAGGCATACTTGTATTATGATCCTCAGACCCATGATCCTGTCCTGGAATATGTTCTGCAAATGCGAGTTAGTCCTAATGCCAATATCATCATTGAGCAGCGAGAAATAGCCAATCTTGGAAAAATAATTCATCGAGGTCTGGATGATTTGTTGTATCGTCCATCTTGCTTATATTATATTTGGAAAAGATTAGGACTTGCTCACCGTTTGCATATACAGCATCCACAACCACTTTTGGACCTTAAGTATGCCCATGATCCAGTGCCTGTTTATCTCGCTCGACGAAAAGCAGGCGATCCTTTTTTAGTTGCCTTGAAGGGATTTGAGCCTGGACAGATTGAGCATTTATATCTATATTATGTGAGACATCATGACCCTGATCTAAAAGATTTTGCAGGATATATCGAAAACAAGATAGATGCTGCTTTGCTCATCCCCAATCTGATGGAAGCCCTTCTTTGGGCTAAAATGCTAGGGCCAAATCTTCCCGAAAAATTAGCGTTGGAAATTTGGCTACTAAAATACGCTGCTTTGCCTGGCTGGATTGAATTGGCAGAGATTGCAGCAGGAGCCAACTGCATCACGACAGCGACCATTGTAACCATGCTCGGGCCGTATACCAGTGCCTGGTTAGCATCTTTGAATCTCGATCTCCTGGCCCGGTTTCAAGACATATGTCGCAGGTCTTTTCTTCCCAAATTTCTAGATAAACAAGCGTATATCACCCAGGTGGAAGCCGCATTCGCTGAGTTCAAAGCCAATTGGATTGATCCAGATACTGATTTTCGAAATCATTATCAGCTTTGGTTCACCCAGATGCTGCTCGATGTTTTGAAAAGCAGTGCAGCGAATTGGACCCCAGAGGCTGCCATTTTATACGACCATGTCTGGAAATTTCTTCCCAGATTTGAATTGAAGAGCATGAACTTTCATGATCCGGCATGCTGGGATGAAGTGAAGAATCAAAGGACAGAACTCAATAAGATCGGCACGGTGTTATCCGTTACGCCAACTCCTGAAGCAAAGGCAAATGTATTTGTATTTTGCCAAGGATTCTTATATTTATGCATTGCCAGAGAAATCAAAGACAATAAGGATCACAGCCCTTCTCAAGATACCATAACACGCTGTGTCGAAGTATATCGAGATTTACACATTGACTTAAAAATCCTCTTGGAATGGCTCATTGGCATTTTAACAAGAGAGCGTGGGGCTTATTTAGTAGACCCGAATTGGTATGGTACAATACTTCCTGCCTGGCTCGATCGGTTCGTCCAGATTGATAGCTCTTTAGCATCTTTTTTTGCACGGTCTTCAATTTTTTATACCCAATACGCAAAATTATGCAACGCTTTGGGTGAGCAACGTTGGTGGTCATATCTCAAAGGCATTGCGCTGAGCGCTGATCCAGCAAAATTGCAATCGCGTTGCTTTTGGGAATATCTTCAATACCAGGCATCACACTTAAGCACACCCGTAGAAATCAACGATTTCAAGGATGCCTTGCATCTTTTTGGCCCAACGTTGATTGCTTCAGCTTTAGCCTCCTTGATCCAGCAAAGCCAATCTGTGTGGACAGATTGGTCACCCGAGCGAGATGCTCTTGCATTGGAATTGTTTGAACAATATCATAAACCAGCAACATACAATCCAGATTTTATAAAGCATTGGGAAATGCTCAAAAAAGTCGCCCAGCTTATGGCCAATGGGCAGCATATTCCAACTGTATTGAATATGCTCATGGCTGGTAGCGTATTCATAACAACAGCGGGTGCTGGCATATCCTCATCAACAGTGGGTGCTGGCATATCCTCATCAACAGTGGGTGCTGGCATATCCTCATCAACAGTTGGCATACCTTCATCAACACCAAGATTCAAAGGACGTGCAGATTTTAGCACAGATGCTGAATACGGGGCATACATCAAGGCAAGCATCAAACCTGGTATGCAAGTCGAGGCTCTCATGGATCAAGGGCAAGTGACCAAAGGCATGAAAGGGTCATTTGATTGCACAAATGACAAAGAGCCTCCTTGCGTGGTGCTCTGGGAATCTGTGGAAGATGTAAAAAATCAGCCACAATACTTTGTGTATTTGCACCAAATCCAAATTTTGTCTGTGCCAATTGTGGCAGGAACATCGCCTGCAATCGCACCAATTGTGGCAGGAACATCGCCTGCAATCGCACCAATTGTGGCAGGAACATCGCCTGCAATCGCTCCCAGCTCAGTTCCTTCGATTTTGCACAAGATTGTTGCCCATTATTTCAATAAATGCTGCCGTGAACTGATCCAGTTGAAAAACAAGCCCAGGTTACTCGATATCATGCACTACCTGGCGGTGACTGTTTCTTTCAAAGATTTTATCCTTGAGCTTGCTAAAAAAGTCTATCCATCCCAGGCAGCTTTATTGGATGAATTCAGCAAAGGCCCTGGGGATGAAACCAATGATTTTTGGTGGGCAGCGCTGTTTGCGATATGCGATGGCGATGCATCAGCGTTGCCTAATTTGGCAAGCGCATATATTCAATCATGCCTGGATATTGGAGCATTATCCAATATTATTAAATATCATTCGTGGATACAAGACCATTTAACCAGCAATGCAGCAAGGAGTTTGGGTTGGATCAGACAATTGGAACAAATGCTGTACGATGCAATA
>JAKLHB010000300.1 GCA_022710345.1 Planctomycetota bacterium | reverse complement strand
CTTTAGCTCGGATTTGCGCGTGTTGCTGCAAATAGTCCCGTTAGAACTCAATGAAATTGCTTTATATTCAATTCTCAAATATGGTGCGGCTCCAGAGCCTATCACCATTAGCTCGAATATTTCTGTGGTTCCCGCAAGCCATTACTTAGAATATCATCTCCTGGACGAAACCCAGGAAGCCCAGCCTTATTTTCAATTTAGATTTAATGCAAGACAAACATTATCTGAAGATCAGGAAGAATTGACACTCATGCCGGCTAAAAACGCTCTTCAAAAAACAGCGCGTTTTTTAAACCGATATAGCCCATCCATGCTCTTAAGTGGAGGGATTGATTCCAGCCTGTTTGCATGTTATCTGCACCAGGCATCTCCAAAGGATCGTGATGGCTATTACTGTGCCTTTGGCGCTGATGATGCAGAATTGCCATTTGCACAGCAAATCAGCCAAATCACAAAATTTGGCTTAGCCATTGCAGAAATGCAAAACCAAGATGCTTGCCAAATTCTTCAAGAAGTAGTCAAGCTCACAGACCATCCATTTGGCGACTTTTCTAGCTTACCTATCGCGTTTATATTAAAACAAGTACGTGAAAATACATCAGGGCCAGCTATGGTGATTGAGTGCAATGGTGGCGATGATTGTTTTGGTTTTAGCGCACTCAACTCATATAAAAAGACCAACATTAAAAATTCTGTGCCTAAATCTTGCAAAAAAGTTTGGGCATGGCTGAGCCGTTGGACAAAACATTGGAAATGGAAAGATAAAGAAGGACTATGGGCTAGATTAGCATCGTTGGTAGATGTGCATGAACTTTGTTTTTACCATTATTTTTTAGTCCGTTCACCCATGAATTATCTCAGGCTCAGAGTTTCCCAAGATTGGGATATGGCTTTGAGCGAGCTTATGGAATCCATATTCCAGTCGTGTAGCCAAAGTACGCCAGAGTGGGGATTTGAAGAAATGACCACTGTGCGCCAATTGATGCATGTCAATAGCCGTCTCTGGAGTGCAAAAGCCTTGTCCGTAGGAGAAAGCCTAGGGCTCAGGGTGGTGTATCCATACATTTGGCAAGATGTCTTAGTTGCCCAAGGACAAATTCCTTGGACAAGCAAAATTCGCCAAGGTATTGTGAAATGGCCTCTCAAGCAACTGTTGCAAGAATTCATGCCATACGAATTCATCTACCGCCCTAAAAAAGGGTTTGATCCTCCATTAGCTCGTTGGCTGATGGATCCAACGTTCAATAAACAAGTCCGAGAAGTATTGCTAGATGCAAAGGCAATCACAAGCCAAATGATTCGACGGCGAACTTTAGAAAAAATCATTGAAGACGCACGTCGAGGTCATGGGCTTCGTTTTCCAATTTTAAATTTTTTATGGTCTGCATTATTTACCGAAATGTGGCTCAAACATCATGGCCATTGACAAGATGCCCGTTGGGGCTAAAAACTGCACCAGCGGGCCAAGCTTTTTCTCAGGCTTTTTCATTTAAAGTGTTTCAAGTCTGTGGCTACGAGTTTTGGATATGACTAGCTTTGCAATAAAAAAGCTGGCACTATTATGGATTTACCATAGCTTTTGCCAGCTTTATGAATTTTAAACTTTGTTTCGTTTATTGAGCTTCGACTCTACCGCCTAAGTATTTAGCAAAAAATTGTTCCATGGCTCGATAGAAATCAAAGCGATTTTCTTGATTTAAGAACCCGTGTCCTTCATTGTCTTTCACCATATAGGGAACATCTATGCCACGTTCTTTCAATGCAGCGACCATTTGATCAGATTCAGCTTTTTTGACACGTGGGTCATTGGCTCCTTGCGCAATGAATAGCGGAGCTTTGATTTTATCTGCATAAAAGAGCGGAGAAGCTGCTTTGAGCAATTCTGCATCTTTTTTCGGATCCCCGATCATTTCGTAGAACATTTGGAGATAAGGTTCCCAATATGGTGGAATAGCACTATAGAAGGTAAAAATATTTGATATTCCAACATAATCCACGCCGCAGGCATACACATCAGGTGTAAAGGCTAATCCTGCTAGCACTGCATACCCACCATACGAACCGCCGTATATGCCAACTCGTTTGGGATCAGCAATGCCTTTTTCGATTAACCATTTTACGCCATCTGTGATGTCATCCTGCATTTCCTTGCCCCATTTTTTGAAACTGGCTTCCCAGAATGCCCGACCATATCCAGTGGAGCCTCGGAAGTTGATTTGCAGCACGGCATAACCACGATTGGCTAAAAATTGGACTTCTGGATTAAATCCCCACTGATCTCGATACCAAGGCCCACCATGAGGATTCACGACAACTGGGAGCCCTTTGGGTTCTACGCCTTTGGGCAACGTAAGGTAGCCAGGAATCACCAGGCCATCACGTGCCTTGAATTCAATGGGTGTCATGTCAGCCATCTCAGATTCCAGGAGCCAAGGTGAAGTATTGACCAAGGGCCGAAGTTCGGATGTTGTGCAATCATAGAAATAATACATGCCGCGTGTTTTATCACTATACGCTACCACCAATGCTTTGGTTTCATCTTTGCTCATGCTTCCCAATGCGACTTCATATCCTGGCAGCTTTTGTTCTAAATCTTTTTGAATTCGGCTAAATTCTTCATCCCAAAAGTAAACTTTGCGTTTGTCTGTGACATAGGCAACACCAATGATTTTTTTCTGTTTTTTCGAAGCTAACAAACGGCCTACATCCACATCTGGATGTTCATAAATCAATTTGCCAATTTTATTGGCTTTGAGATCATATTCATAGATTGCAGCTTTATCGCGGCCAATATTAGAGGCTACATAGAGATTTTGGTTATCAAAGGTAAAAAACAACGGGCCCATGGCTTCTTTGAAATTGGTATGAAACATCAATTGCCAAGGTTTGTCCTCGGTTTCTCGATAGAGCATTCCAGTATTGACACCATCTGTGACCGTTGCGATGCGCAATTTGCCTTCGTGATCCGTGATCCAATCTGAAATATTGCCAGGGTTCTCCGCAATCATTTTGAGTTCACCTGTGTAGATATTGATTCTATATACATCAAAGATTCTAGGATCCCGATGGTTCATGGCAATGAGCATTTCTTCATCGCTATTTTCAAGGTCATCAACAAGCTCTATACGGACTTTGTCGTAGGCAATCAATGCTTTGGGTTCTGTACCGTCTCGGTTCACAGCATAAGGCTTAAAATTTTCATCGCCACCCTGGTCCTGGACATAAACCAAGCGGCTGTTATTGGCCCACATATAGCCTAGGATATCACGATGGCTGCATGACGTAATGCGTGTGACTTTGTCTTCACCAATTTTTTGGACATGAACATTCAGGCGATTTTCCCAAGGGGCTAAAAAGGAGATATATTGGCCATCTGGAGACAATTGAAATCGAACTTGTTGTGGATTTTTGAAAAAATCTTGCATGGGTATAATGCGCGGCAATTCTGCCCAGCAAATACTGCATACAAACAAAAACAATATCAGACGTTTCATCATATACTCCTTAATTTATAAAAAAATGATCTCTGATTTCGTAGGCATAAGATTAAAATTTGAATTTTATATCACGAGTCATGGTATCGTAAACATCAATGTCATACGTGTCAAGCGAAGCGATAACATTACGATTCTTTTTCAATCTTATCTATGAAAATTTTGCTACTAGGTTGACATATAGCCGCTACGACTACGTTATTTTCGACGATTTATTCTTCAGCCCCGGCACCAGGTTTGCCATCCTTATCAAGGATTTGCACCATGAGCTGCATGGCACCTGTTAAAATATATTGTGTTTCCAATGCTTGAATATAGAATTGGGGCATCATCTGTATATCTCGGGTGCTGGTATTGGTAATCAAATTGCCAACCATGCTTCCTGGGAGATCAGGCATGGTTTGGCCTTGGCAAGCAAGTTGCAATTGTGGCTTCACTAAAATGATCAAAAGGTGATTCGCTTGATATTGATTGGACTTTTGAATGGCATTGATGTAGGCAAGATAATTTTCTGGTTCAAATTGAGGTGGCCTGACTTTGCCGCCGCCTGCCACAATCAAAGGCTGGATGCCGAGCCCAGCATCTTTGGGAACAGAAAATTCCACACATAGCGTTTCCACTTCACCGTATAAAGGCTGAATAGCGATTTCAAGAGCAGCATTTTCACCCTGTTGAACTTGGATAGGATTGGCTCGGACAGCAATGATTTTAGCGGTTTGCAACTGTGGTAAAATTTCAATCGAAACTTCAATTTGAGAGATATTAGGCTTTGCAAAAGGATTGTTTAAAAGTTTTTCGAGCGGTTCTAAAAAATTAGTTTCTACAGCCAAACGAGTGCCTGCTTGATTGATCCATACAATTGGATCTTTGGTATCTGTTGAAAAAATCTTAGTGCAAAATCGAATGGTGTGTTCATTGGCTATGGGTTCTTCAGCCTCCAAGAAATTGGCAATTGCCAATTTTCCTAAAAGCGGTGTAAAATAATGATGCTGAATCATTTCTACATTGAACGTACGGCTTGTTTTTTGTACTAGGTGCTTGATATGGACTTGCATGGGTAGCATTGGGCAACGTTTTCCGATTTGCCCATAAACGCCTGTTAAGCGGTCATGATATAGAGTGCCCAATGTTTCTAGCGAATAGCCTAATTTAAAGGAAACTTCGCTGGTCGCGATGACTGCGGCGATATTGGCTGATGTCATGGGCACCTGGCATATCCCTAAGCCCAAGAATGGATGGCCAAATCCCAAGACTTCATTGCCTTGGACCCAAGTCGCAGTTCCAATAGCAGTGATGTCGAGATCACCAGCGATCAATTGGGCACCTAAAGAAGCCCCAGGTACTAAAGGCTGGCTTGTGGTATTCCCAGGATTGGGGCCGCCATGGCCTGGCCCTTGAATCGCAAGTAATCCATGTTGTTGAAGTAGTTTTTGAAATTTTAGAAAATTGGCCGAGTTGATGCCACTCACAACGACTGGTGTAGCGATTGGTCTTAGGCTCATCTTAGCATCACCAGCGTATTCTGTTTTTGGGTCAGGAGCTATTGCCTCTTGGGCATTGGCTTGTTGAGATATAGGTCGTTTGGTGATCCTAAGCATAGTTTCAATCGGAGTCACGCCTCCCATAGCCTCATACGCATACGGCCAACCATAAGCCAATGCGCCGATCAATTTATCATGAATATAAACAGGGCTGCCACTCATCCCTGCGATGAGTCCAGACTTAGCCAGGTCATAATTTCCATAGCTTGGAGTGCATCGAATTAAGATGATGTCATCGCCTGGGATAAAATTTCTGAGGATATCCACAACTTCGATGTTAAAACGTTCGATTTTGGTGCCTTGAAAAGTAGAAAGCCCATAGCCAATCATGCCTGGCCGAATTTCAGACAAAGGCATAATCTCTACATTTGCCATCAATCTTGTGACAGCCCATAAGCAAAGCCAACATAGCATATTTCTCATCGAATTTCCTTTGTGATTGGTTGACATCAATGTCGTTTAACGCCAATATTCCACCAGCGAGTAGTTCCTGGCGTTTTTTTCTGATAAATGCCTTCATGCACACTGCGTATGTCTTCCACAGTATATAATGCTGTTGGGTCGGTTTCTTTGGTAAGCCGAATCAATTTAGGCACATCTTTTCGTTTGGCTACCACGAAGACGACATCCACTGGTTTTTCATCTAGCCCAAAACCTGCAACTTCTGTGACAAAAAATTCTTGGTCGCGTAGAATTCTGCCTAAAGGCGTATGCGGGTTAGGTGAAAAAATACGCACAATTGCATTCCCTACGGCTAATTTCCCTTCAAACCAAATACCAACGATGTTGCCAGTTGCATATCCACTTGCATACGCCAAAATCAGGTACCATTCATTGAGGTTCGTGAGCACTTTACCTGCTGCCAAAACCCAAATCGAAACCTCAAAAAAACCAATCAAAGCAGCTAAAAATCTATATCCTCGGAATACAATGATTGTACGTATTGTACCCAGAGACACATCACAAATTCGTGCAC
>JAKLHB010000030.1 GCA_022710345.1 Planctomycetota bacterium | reverse complement strand
GCAATCGTAAATATTACGATGCCAATGGCAATCTTTTGATTGATCGCGATAGCCAAGGACGCGCCATTTCTCCAGACAATGATCTGATTTTTGAATACTATGATGCTAAACAAACTGTGCTTGCGTTGGTGATGTATCAAGTTGGCCGCGCTTTCCAAGGCGAATTGCCAGAAAATTTGCTTACCCTCTGCACCCAAGCATTGGGAGATAAAGTTGTCCAACATGATGCTGCAGGTTCCTATTTAGGCTATTCTCTGGATAGCCACTTGTGCCAAGGCATTTCGCAAATCCTAGAACTCTGCCGAAATGAACAAGTCCATTTTATGCTTCGCGGAGCCAATGTGATTGTCCAAAACCAAGAGCCAGGCATGGTATTAGAAGCAATTCAGGGATTATGGGCCATGCTCATCCAAGAACTGCGAGATAATCCCAAAATCACAAGCGCAGACGATCTTTGCAAATGGTTCGAAGGATTTGCAGACAATCCACCGCCACAAATTTTCCCATTGTTGCAGCTCATGTCTATGACTGAAATTCCCGAGTGTCCATATCCCAACATGGCCATGCTTTTCTTTTACTGGATTTCCAACAACTACAATGAAATTTCCCAAGGCTTATGGCCAATTCTCGTTGTACTCAGGGATATCGAAAATACTCACCCAGGGCTTACCAATGCTGTTGCAACAGAAGTGATCCAATGGTCCCAGTGGGCATTCATTGCCAGAGTCTCAGCCTCTGAACAAACGTTTGAAACCAAGCCTATCGCGGCTGTGGCATTGCAACGGATATTGAATAAATTTTTAGCCAACCCAGATGACAACATCAATGCCATCAAGCAAGCGCTCCAAACCCATTTGCCTTCTCGTAAATTTGCAAATTTAATAGAATGCCTTCATAATTTCACGCCCTATAGCATCTTCAAACAAGCGATTGTCTCTTTCTTAACCCCTACACCCGAGGCAGACCAAGATGTCTATAGCGAACTGGTGCGCGTGCATGTAGGAATGATCCAATGCCGCAAAGCCATTGCTACAAAAGTACGCCTCTTTAAACTACTGGGTGGATTCTTTGATCCTCAATTGCCTTTGATGGAAAATTTGCTCACTGCTTTCCACTCACTTGCTATGGTGGACAAAGAATTTGTGATTTTGCAAATGATCCAAAACGCAACCGGAACTAATGAAAACTTGGATAAGCCGCCTTTGGCGATTTTTGCATCTGCATATTTGGATGTTCTTCAATCTATCCCTGAACAGCGACAACGCCGATACGATGAAATTTCATCCAATGACGTACGTTGCCTTTTACAAAATATGGTTGACTTTACCCTAAGTGAGGGTGGCCTATTGCAACGTTTGTACAATGTGATTCGCAAAAATGTGAACCAGTATTAACCAAGCAACATCATATCACCAACTCGTGGCCGTCGGCTTTATGTTGGTAGGCATAACACAATGCTTGTCATCTTGTTATGCACACGCTGCTAAATAAAGCTTTGCGCAAAAAAAGATTGCCTGATCAGAAGTGACATTCTGGCCAGGCAATTTTTTTTGATTCTAAATCAACAAATTATTGAAATTTTATTGCAAAAATCAGTAAATTAGAGTATACTTTTATACTAAATTAGTTTCTTAGTTTAGTCAATCTATATTGACATTATTTTGTGCAACTGGTTATTATGGAAAGGATTATATAATATGCCATTATATAAATTTGAATGCGAAGCCTGCGGGCATAAATTTGAACTCATGCTGGCCAAAGAGAATGAACCAGTCAAATGCCCCAAATGCGGCTCCACCCGATGCAAAAAAGCCATGGGAACAGTTTCTACCCCTGCCTCCAGTGGCAAATCCAGTAGCGCATCCGATAGCTCTTGTGGCTGTGGCAGTGCTGCTCCTAAACGCCGGGGCTGAGGCTAAAATATAAACACCAGGCCGTGTGCCTGGTTTCCTTATTTTAAAGGCACTATTCTTTTCCGTGACCAGGATAAAACGGACTATTTTTATTAAGGTGCTATCATACGACCATTCCCAGAAGTTAAGTATGCTTTAAATTCTTTTAAATCTTCAAATAGAATTTAATTTGTTGGTGATTCTTTTTCAACCAATATGTTGCTAGTTTTCTCAACTAACAACGTGGGTTATGCTAGAGAAATGTCCACAAATAAAAACCTAAGTATTTTAATGCTAGAACAAGTGCTGCTGAGTCTATGCACTTGTTGAAACGGCAAAAAAACGAAAGTTTTTGCTTGCAATTTAGGTTGCTTTTTTGTATGTTTTATGATATTTTGAAAGTCATTGAATAAACGAAAAGATTCAAACAAGATACGAGTGAATATCAGCTTTTAAGCTATTTTATATATTTGTTTTGCAGGAGAATTTGCAGGAGAAGGGGTTTCTGTTTATGAGCCATCAGCCGATTCTGTGTTTGAATTGCTTTCACCAGATTGATGCTAACAATGTATATTTTTTATGCCCAAATTTATGCCAAAGCTGCGTTTTGACCAAGAACAAACCTGATGACCCTCGATTCTTCCGGCTTTCATTTTGGGAACGCATCACAAGCTATTTCAGCGAAACTACCACCAAAGCAATGTGCCCTTGCAATCGCAAGGATCCATCTGCATACTTGAGCTATTCCATTGATCGGTATTGTCCCAAATGCTTTGCACCTCTGCATAAAGAGGCTGGCCTAATGCCTGAAACCCTGATTGCTTTAGTCGGGACACCAGGCAGCGGAAAAACAGAATACCTTCGTTCTTTGGAATATACTTTAATGCAACAAGTTTCTTTACGGCGGGTTTTATTTAATCGTGAGATGGGAAATGCTCGGCGCAATTATAGCAAAGAAGTGCGCCCTACGGCTGCTGGTTTTCAATATCCTCCACAAGTCTATTATTTAAACATTGCAGGAGACACCGGGCAAGAATCCAAGGGAACTGCGCGAAAAAAATGCTTGCTCGTGTGCTTTGATCCATCTGGGACAGATTGGCAGCAGATTCCTAGAAGCAGTCTTCGATTCCTTCCGCATTGCGCAGGTTTGGTGGTTTTATGCGATCCCTTGACAAATCCAAAAATTCTACAATTGCTTTTAGATCAACTAGCACCCAGCCATTTTTTATACCCTAAGCTAAAAGCGCAGTTGGAAGCAATTCATGGGCAGCCCAATCCACTCAAAGCGATCCTAGATGAAATCATTGCATTTCTCAATGCCATGCGTAAAGCGATTCCTATTGCTTTGGTGGTGAGCAAATCCGACCTCATTCGTCATCCATTAGTTTTTCCTAGGGATTCATTGGTTCACATTGATCATCACAATCCTTTTGAAATAGATGATCTTATCAGTGATACTGTGGCTGAATATATGAACAGGTTTGAGCCAGGAATCCATGGTTTGTTACAAAACTGGCGAACGAATGAGCATTGGATTGGATATTTTGCAACTTCGGCATTAGGGCAGGCGTATAGTGAGGGAGAAATCGAATACCGGCGGCCAATCCGCATCCTCGATCCATATTTTTGGATTTTACAACGTTTAGGTTTGCTTTAAGCAATCCATATATTTTTGGATTTTATAATGATTAGATTTGCTTTAAGCAATTCATGTTGTAATAGAGCAATGGAGGAAACTCCTTGGTCGCTAGAACCAAGGTTAATGTGCGTTTCTTGTCTTAAAAAATAAGAGGATTGTATGTCCTATTTTTTGAATCCTGCTGCATGGTGGTGGTTGTGGCTGGTGCCTATTTTGATTATTTTATATTTCCTAAAACTCAAACGCGAAGAACGCATTTTTCCAACCACTATGCTTTGGCATCGTACTATTGAAGATTTGCGGGTAAATACTCCATTCCAACGCTTAAAGAACAATCTGCTGTTGTTTCTTCAGCTATTGTTATTGCTATTGCTCATCGCCAGTCTTACTAGGCCATTTTGGTCAGAGGAATGGATCCCAGGTAAGCATATTATAGTTTTACTGGATCAATCTGCGAGCATGGGAACACAGGAAGCAGACGGACAAACTCGCCTCGACAAAGCCAAAGTTTTAATTGGCAAAATTATTGGAGATTTAAGCGAACAAGACCGTATGATGCTTGCAGGGTTCCATTCGAGGGTACAGATTTTAGCTCCATTTACAGAGATGAAACCTTTGTTAAAGGAAGCATTGAGCAAAGCAACTGTCACACATAATACCACGAATTTAGAAGAAGCTTTAAAATTGGCGCATGCCATGGCTGCTAAGCTTAGCTCAGCCAAAATCTATGTGGTGACAGATGGGGCTATCTCCAATATCAATGAGGTGATGCAGGCGTTATATGCAGGCTTTGAGCAAAAGCAAGGAATGGTGCAACCTGAATTTTTTTTAATTGGTACGGCCAGCAGCAATGTTGCTATCTTAAATCTTCAAGTAAAGCCTAGATTTGATCAAACATGTCAAGTATTTGCCCGATTGCAAAACACAGGCAACGATCCTGTTAAAGGAATCATAGAATTATCTTGTGCAGGAAAGCTGTTAAGTGAGGAAAATAAATTATTGGAATTCAATCCTAAGGATGTACATGGGGTTCTATGGGATCATATTCCCATGCAAGAGAGCAGGCTTGAGCTCAGATTTCAGGCCACGCAAGGCCAAGATTGTTTGGAAACGGATAACATTGCCTATTATTCTCTAGGCTCATTGGAGAAATTTCAAGTAGGGTTGGCTCTTCAAAATCCATTTTTGCTCAAAGTCTTTCAGGCTCAAGATATTGAAATATGCAAAATTGCAGATACAGACTTCGCAAAACCACAAGGGATTTTTAACTATGATCTTGTGGTGGTTGATCATACAATTGAAAATGCCACACAGCCTCCTGGAAATTACATATTTTTCAATTCGATTCCAACATTGCCCAAATTGGAAAAAGCTGGTGATCTAGTTTCCAAAGCTCGAGCTGGCCAGAAATTGTTGATCGGTGATCAACACGATGTGCATCCTATGTTAAGATTTGTTGATCTGAGGAAGCTGAATATTGCAAAAGCAATGAAATTGACACTGCCTCCGGAAACAATCAGCCTTTTAGAGGCAGAAGATCAACCGATTATTGCGCTCTTGACACAAAGCGAATCTACCTATTTAATCATAGGATTTGATCTTTGGCAGTCAGATTGGCCCTTGCAACTTTCTTTTCCAATCTTCATATCCAATGCGCTGGAATGGTTTCAACAGCAACGTCCATCGTATAATAAAACCACTGGCCAACCTTTAAAATTGCAACTGCCACGTGAAATTACAAAAGTACAATTTCTTCAGCCAACAAACATGGAAAATGAGGTCTTGATAGAACCAGGACAAGACATTGTACTGGGAACCGCAGACTTTGTTGGATTCTATGAAGTAAAAGCCCAGCCCAATTTCACACGTTCCATTGCAGTGAATTTATTTTCTTTAGAAGAAAGCACCATTACCCCTGCCCAAGAAGTGCATATTGGAAAATCAAATGTTGCCCAAAACACGCCTAAATTGATGAATCAAGAATTGTGGTCTCTTTTTGTACTTGTGGCTTTGGCAGTGATGCTGCTTGAATGGTATGTTTACCATCGTGGGTCCTTAAAATTTTGGGACAAAATTGTTTTTAAGAAAGGTTTTTAAGATGAAATACATGCTATTGTTTTTGCTCTCTTTTTGCTTGGGCAGCAGACCCTGCGCAAATTCTCATCGTAGTTACTTCTGCATCTCAAATCGAAAAAGATAGCCAAACACAAATTACAACCGGCTGCTGGGCGGAAGAATTGTTAGAACCTTTAATCCTATTTGAACAGGCCGGATTTACAGTGACCATTACTTCTCCAAAAGGTGGCCAGATTCCTTTTGATCCAGGCAGCCTAAATGCTCAAGTTGTGGGACCGCTAGCCGAAAAATATCAAAAATTTTTGGCTGCAAACCCTTATCGCCAATTTAGTATGCCTTTAAGCGAAGTCATCAAAGCACCTCAATTTCCTTATGATGTTGTGTACTTAGCAGGCGGGCATGGTACCTTAGCTGACTTTTATCCTAATCCTGAACTCCAGCAAATTTTGCAACGTGCCTTGAAAACTCGCAAAATATTAGCTGGCGTTTGTCATGGTGTTGTAGGATTGCTCAATTTGGAAGCTCAAGGATGCTTAGAGGGCGCTGAATTAACAGGGTTTTCTAATGCAGAAGAAGATGCTATCCAAATGACCGATATTGCAAAAAAATATTTGAATGATACCTTGCAAAATCGTTTAAGCAAGATGGTTGGAACCGATGGTCAATATCGCTGTGCTCCATTATGGCAACCTTGTGTTGTGAATTATCAAAACAGGCTGATCACAGGCCAGGCTCCATCTTCCGCACAAAACTTAGCACAAGAAATCATCCGGGTTTTAAATTCTCTCAGTGGAAATAAAGTCAAAGCAAGCATCCAAAAAGGGTATCCTGTTTTTGGTTCTTTTATCACCATCGGACATCCAGCAGTTGCAGAAACTCTGTCCTTGACAGGCATTGATTTTGTATGGATTGAAGGCGAACACGCTGCTCTTTCCTTGCCACAAATCCTGAGCCTCAATATGGCTGTAAATCAATCTAGTGTGGTTAGCATTGTCCGTGTGCCTACGAACGATATAGACACGATCAAGCAATATGTTGATACAGGCGCTATGGGCATTATTGTACCAGCGATCAAAACAGTAGAGGATGCTCAACTCAGTGTCCGCGCTCTGAAATATCCACCCGAAGGTGAACGAAGCATGGGGCTGGGACGCGCCACTCGCTATTTTATCAAGCTAAAAGAATATTTGGCGACTGCAAACCGTGACGTGATGGTCATCTTGATGATCGAACATAAGGATGCAGTGGCTAATCTAGAAGAAATTCTCAAAGTAGCAGGCATTGATTTACTTTGCATTGGCCCATTTGATCTTTCTGCATCTTTTGGCATCCCAGGCCAAACTCAGCATCCGGTAGTTCAACAAGCCATTCAAAAAGTAGAAGTCATTGCGCAAAAAGCTGGGATTCCTTTGGGTATCTCTGTCCCAGATCAAGCCACAGCCGCCAAGTTAATGAAGCGTGGCTATCGTTTTTTTGTCATTGGCGCAGACGTAGAATATCTATACCAAGTCCCTCGACGCTTTTTTGAAACTCCACCAGCAAAGCTAGGTTGGCAAATTGACAACACCATCAAATATAGCTGCACTTATTTAGAGGATGAACGGATCCAAGAATGCAAGATTACGGATTGGGAATATCCTAAGCCTGCTCCATTTTCCCCCGCATTCAAGGCAGACATCACCAATATCCAGCTTTCTGGTATCCTTGGATTAGGCTTTCCATTGCCAACAAGAGCAGATGCAGAAAAATACAATTGCTACCTCAAACTGTATCACTATCCACAGTGCCTGAATGCCAAAGCTAGTGCAGATCGCGTGATGAATGATTATGTTTTGGACAAAATACCTGGCGCTGATGTATTGCGTAAATATATTGAAAATCCCAGCAATGTTTATATCAAACACGCTGTTATTGAAGAAAGCGCAAGAGCATTTGGTGAAGCTGATCCATTCCCTAGCCTCAAAATTCCCAAATCCACTGCTGTATACAAAGGTTGCTCGATTCCCAATCAGGTTCTTTTTGATGCATCTATCCCATTTTTATCACTATACCTAGAACCCACCAGTGCAAAACCCATTGGATCATCACCTGCTATGCAAGCGCAATGGTCAGTTCAAGGCATGTTGGCATTTTACCCACAACTTTTAAAAACCTATCGAGAAAATCTCATTGAAGTCACTGGTCCAGATAGCAATTCCTACTATTTTATCAAGCCCAATTACCAGGTACCTCAAAGCGCTCAGATGAGCCAATTCACTGTCCTCCGCGTTCCAAAACAGCCGATGGTTTTTAGTAATTTTGCAGATTTACCTATGCCACAAAAGCCTGGAAAAATATTCCTCACAGGGCTTTTACTTGTCTATAAAACAGACTATACAAGTCCAGAACCGTGGCTAAAATTGGTCTCCCAAGAAACCTGGATTCATTCTGCTATTCCCACAAGCAGCCAAATTTTAGAAGTTGGCGCTGTGGTAGAACCAGAGTAGCAAGATAGATAACGCCAGCAAAATTTGCTGATGTAACTAATGCAAAAATTGATCTTCAGAAATTTTGCTGGCCAATACTAACTTCAAACATAAGATTGGGCTTATTTACTGCAAAGGGGTTATCGTTGTGAAAAAATGGCAAACCATTCGTTTGGTTTTGATTGCTCCGCTTCGGGATATGAATGCAGAGCGCGAAATATGGATGAAGTCAATTTTACCTAAACTGAAACAGGAATGCCGTGTCAAACAAATTATGTTAGAGGTCAATGATCTTCATTATGGTGTTGGAGAAGATTATGACACTCGTAGTATCTATAGCCAAGAGCTAGATCGAGCAGACATTGTGCTCTGCTTTTTAGGTGAACACTATGGTTGGGTTCCTCCAGATTCTAGCACCTCCTTAATCCATGATGAAATTAATTATGGAATTCTATCTGCTCCAGAAGCGCGCAAGAAGAATAGCTTTTTCTATCTTCGATTGATGCGTTCTTCTCTATGGGTACCTACAGAAATTTGGCCAGAATATTGGGAAGATGAAGGAACTGACCGGTATGAAAAATTGGAAGGCCTAAAAAGCAGCATTCAAAAAAGCTCTGTTCGAGTCTATGGATATGAAGCGAAATGGGATGAAGAATTAGTTCCTTTTTGGAATCCTAAGTATAAAGGACGCTTCACTGGTTTAGAAGGATTAGCAGAGCGTGTATGCAAAGATGTTTTAGGATGGTTGGAAACATACGCAGATTCTTTGGTCAACCCAGATGTGCAAATGTATCTGGACCCTGCTAAGCAAATGGCCGATGATCAAACTGCAATGGAGGCTTATCGAGTCCAAAACAATAAATTTTTCATAGGCAGGGCAGGACTTCTACAGCAACTTCAAGAGACTGTGAAAAAAGAAGGATATACTTTGCTTGTTGGCGATCCAGGTTTTGGGAAAACCAGCATTCTTGCTCAATTCGACACGCGATTGCGTGCATCTCCTAGTGGAGATCGCCCAACCATTATTTTGAGCCACTATATTGGTGTTACTTCGCGTTCTTTAAAATTACAAAAATTATTGGAATCTATTTGTTTTTCGCTTGCAACTCTACTAGGCAAAAAGACAAATTATCCAAAAGATTATGATTCTTTACGAGACCTCTTCCAACAATTGGTCGAAGAGGCAGCAGAAGAAAACAGGCTTATCCTGATTCTCGATAATGTCCAGGAATTATCTGGCCATGACAGCCATCAATTCTTTTGGTTGCCAGTCCATTTACCCAGCAGAGCGCATGTCGTTCTAAGCATGGATACCAATACATACGAAACCAATTTTAAGAAAAGATTTCGCTGTGAAGCCATTCATGTACCAGCTTTAGATCCTGCAGAACGTAAAGAATTTGTTTCCCAAAATCCATTCCTCTCTTTGCCAGAAGATGCTCAGGAAAAATTAGTAGCCAAAGAACAAAGCGGCAATCCATTATATTTAAGGCTTGCTTTGGAAGAATGCCGTATTTTTAGCCAGCAAAAGACATCTGGATCATTTTTAGAAACACTCATTGGCTTACCCGAGAATTTGTCTGGGCTTTTGACCAGTATATTCCAGCGCTTGGAGTCCAAGTTTGGATATGATATGTCCGCCAAGTTCTTCAGCATTTTGGCTATCTCAAGATGGGGATTTTTAAAGCAAGATTTGCAATTAATTGCACGCAAAGATGATGTTCCGACTGTAGTTTGGCTTCAATTTTGTCAAAATGCGCAACATCTGCTGCTCGAAGTGCAACACCATTGGAAATTGGTGCATCCACAAATTCAAGAAACAGCATTCAATCGCTATCTATTACTTGACACAGAAAAAATGAAAATCCACCAAGCTTTGGCTGAATTCCTCGAACAACAAGGCTATGAATCCATAGCAACCTTGTCCGAATTGCCTTATCATTTACAAGGGACTAAGGATTGGCCACGACTCTTGCGCTTATTTACCAATCTACAGTTCCTGGAAAATAAAGCAAAAGCTGGTATGGTGGCTGATATAGAACAAGACATACGGGCCTTGCTTCAAGATCGTAGCTTGGATCGTAAACTACAGCTTGCATTTACTGAACCGGCCATACCTGGAGCTGAGCAACCTCTAGGCTCATTAGAGCCAGCAGGCTCAGGGCCTACGGATCATCCCGAGGCGCAAGAACAACCTGAAAAGCCAGAAAATTTTGTTTTGCCGAATTTAGATAACGAAGCAACGTTAGATATCACATCGGACGCATTGGCTGAACCATCCATCCAAAGCAGTGAAGAACCTGTATTAGCTTCGCCTAGTAATGATTTATCTGTGTATATCTTAGAAATCCTGCTCAAAGCATTGGACCTAGATCTTCCATTTTTAACACAATATCCAGATCATTTCTTTCAATGTCTATGGAATCGTTGCTATTGGTACGATGCACCAGAAGCAGCAGAACATTACCATTGGGCAGAACTCAAAGGCAAAAAACTACCTTGGCAAAGTGAAGGTCCCAAAATATATAAATTGATGCAGCTTTGGCAAAAAGAAAAAGAGCAACAAGGAAATATTTGGCTACAAAGCCATAGGCCGATCGAGCCTCATTTGGACTCTTTGTTGCGTACTACGTTGCATAGCACATTGGGTATTTCTGAAATTGCTTATAGCACAGATGGAAGACATATCGTTGCAAGTTCTTGGGACAACACCGCTCGGATTTGGGATCTACAAAGCACTGCATGCATTGCAATTCTCAAAGGCCATACACAATGGGTAGAGAGCGCTATGTTCAGTCCAAATGGGGCAGAGGTAGCCACAGGCTCTCGTGATAAAACGATTCGCATTTGGGATGTAACAAGTGGTAGATGCGTCAAAACCTTCAAAGGACATGCCAATTGGGTTTCCTCTGTATGCTATAGCAGAGATAGCAAAAAGCTTGCTTCTGCTTCTAGTGATGAAACCATTAAAATTTGGGATGTCGGAACTGGCCAATGTATTAAAACGTTTAAGGGACATAAAGGGCCAGTCACTTGTGTGGTTTTCCATAAAAATAATGAATGGGTTGCTTCTGCAAGCCAAGATAACACCATTCGGATTTGGGACATTAACACAGGCAATTGCTTAAAAGTACTAAAGGGCCATACAGAATGGGTTCAAGAAATTGCGTATAGCCCAGATTGCAGCAAACTTGCTTCTGCTTCATTTGACCATACCATTCGGATTTGGAATGCAGAGCCAGACCTAAGCATGACAGGGACGATCAGCAATTGGTTTAAGGAAAGCACTAGCCTTTTTAAATCAACCAGCGATTGCCTGAAGACATTCTCAGGCCATGACAACAAAATTATGAGCATTACATTTAGTCATGATGGCTATCGCTTAGCTTCTGGATCATGGGACAAAACTGTGCGGGTTTGGAATGCAGAAACAGGAGAATGTATACTGGTGTTGCATGGACATGAAGATTGCGTGACATCTGTGGCATTTTCTCCGGATGGAAAGTTCGTTGCATCAGGATCACAAGATCATTCATTAAAAATTTGGGAATTAGAAAGCTCTTGTCCTGTTTTAGCTTTGTGTGCCCATAATGAAGCCATTCAATCTCTAGCGTTCCATCCATCAGGAAAACAATTGGCCACAGCTTCTGAAGATAAAAATGCTTGGCTTTGGGATACCGCCACAGGTTTAAAGATCATGGAATTCAAGGGACACGAGGAAGCGATATATGATCTCGCATTTAGCTATGATGGCCAAAGTTTAGCCACAAGTTCCCAAGACAAAACGATTCGATTATGGCGTGTGTCAACAGGCGAATGCTATAAAACTTTGCATGGCCATCAAGATTGGGTCCGATCGGTTGCGTATAGTCCAGATGGAAAATCTTTGGCCTCTGGGTCCAATGACAAAACTTTACGAATTTGGAATTTAAGCCAAGGAAATTGTGAACGCACGTGCCAAGGCCATAAAGATTATATCCGAAGCATTGCATTCAGCCTCGATGGCCAGTTCATTGCATCAGGCAGCGCTGATAAAACGATTCGCATTTGGCAACGTGCCAATGGCCAATGCATCAAAACCTTGGAAGGCCATACAGGCCTAATCACAGAGCTTTGGTTTAGCAAAGATAGCAAAGAGGTTATCTCTTGCACAGATACTGAAGTTCGTGTTTGGGAAATTGCAACTGGTACATGCCGCAAAAGTTTAGCATCCTATCAAACATTGGAAATTGCCCAACTACTCCAGCAACTGTATATTTTTATGGATGGTCATATTTCTTCTATTTTTGGGCAAGAGAAACCACTTGCCTTAGCCCATTATCCTCAATCTTTGGAACATGTCCGACTCTTAGGACAGTTGCTTGCAGGTTGTGGATATGGCAACAAAAACGATTTGTATTTGCTCGAATTGGTTGGCAAAACAAGCAATCTTTAGAAAAAAAGATGCGTCTAATGTTGTAGTTGTTCATTTCCGCCAATTGCAGCAGACGCTGTCGAACGATTTCTCGCCTGCAAAGAACGTCTTTTGTTTTTGGATGTTTTCTGGGGCGCTGCTGAATTGGCACACGCTACGCACACACACGCTACGCACTTCAGAAAAACTTGCGCATTCAACCAATTGCATTGGATTCTACGCATAATCATGATCCGCAGCCGATGATGTTTGCTAAATATAGAATTTAGTTATGCGTAGAAATTAGGCTGTATTCCGTAATCTTTCATGTATGATTTTTATCATAACAGCAATTCGCGAGGCTATCCTCGCGAATTTTTTATACGAGGTGCAATATGCTTAACATAGCAAAGCCAGAATCCAATGACATCACAGAACCAGCATCTGGCACAGAAGAAGAAATACAAGCATCTGTACGTTTTCACAAAGCCAGAATCTTTTGCATGCTTGTAGTGATCTTTCAAAGTGTATGCTCTGCCATTGCCATTTTGTTCATTTGGTATCGAGAAGGCACACCTCTTCCTTATTCTTATATTTTTGGAAACATTTCGATTGTTCAACAGTTAGGATTGGGCATTCTAGGCGGGCTTACAATTGTAGTTCTTTCTATTATAGCAAGCTATTGCTTTGAAATTGTCCGAAAAACTGAGAAAGAACTTCACATACTCTTAGGTCATCTCAAAAGAAAACATATCATCTGTGTGGCACTTTATTCAGCAATTGGCGAAGAACTCTTATTCCGAGGTGGAATCCAACCTTGGCTTGGACTTTTGCCCACCAGCATCTTATTTGGCCTCTTGCATTGGCCGCCTAGTAAAACTATGATCTTTTATCCATTCACTGCTGCGCTTATTGGAATGCTTTTAGGCTCGCTTTTTATTTACACAGGAAGCCTCATTGCCCCAATTACCATGCACTTTTTAATCAATGCCATCAATTTGCATCGCATCAATCGAACAAGATAGAATCGTTTGGATAAAACATGTACTGAATTGCCTGAATAGCTCCTCTCTATTCGATCCAACCAAAAGAAAACCTGCTTCAGATTTAGTGAAGCAGGTTTTCTTTTGTTAACTGATTTCGTCTATTGGTGATTCTTCAAGCCAAAGGTCATGAAGGAAATGATAGAGATTATCGCTCACAGAGATCTTATAGGGGGTTGGGTTTAGAGGGCGAAGGTGATCTTCGCGGAAAAGTTTCAATTGGTCGAGCACAAATTGGCGTTTTTTTCCTAAAGGAACGACTGGATATGTGCGGTGGCCATTCCAAACGCAATGATGCAATGGAATAACCTGGCTAGGAATGACATAGGCGCGTTTCGCTGCTTCAAAAGGATGCCGGCATAAAATTTTTGATCCAGGTGTTGGTTCAGATTCGCCAGCAGCCATCATCAAATCAAGCAAAGGATAGCCTTCTTTTCCAATGAGGCGATAGGCTCGTTTTTGGCCAGGGATGGTCATTTTAGACTTTTCTTGGGAAAGTTTAATGCGCTGATGCTGTTTAATTTCTACAAGTTTATACACACAGCCCAAAGCAGGCTGCTTTTGGCATGTGACTAAATGAGTGCCAATTCCAAAGGCATCAATTTCATGGCCCTGTTGCTTGAGAGAGTGCAAGGTTTCTTCATTAATGTCATTGCTCGCCATAATGATGGGTTTGTATCCAGAGATTTGATAATAATCAAAAGCTGTTTTAAAAATATGGCATGCTTCTTTTGAAAGATAGGCCAAGTCTCCAGAGTCAAGGCGAATGCCCAAAGGCTTATATCCTATGTTGAGCAGTGCAATGGCCACACATATAAAGTTAGGGACACCAGAATGTAGTGTATCGTATGTATCTACCAAAGCCAGGAATGAATTTGGAAAAGACTGGGCATAAGCTATAAATGCTGCAAGTTCGCCTGTGTTCGTTCTGGTAAAGTTTAATGCTGTGCGTATGGATTTCACCATTGCCACAAAATCATATTTTTGGCCATTGGTTCCAACTAAATCATGGGTAGGCAAATCCTCAAACTCCATAAATGAACTTACAAAAGAATGAGCATGGGTTCCCCGAACAGGCATCCCTAGGAGTTTGCCAGCGAGCACATTGCTTGTAGCATCAAATCCGCCTAAATAGCAGTATTCAGAACTAGAAAGTGCACCATCAGGGCCTTGTGCTCTACGCAGACCAAATTCCACCAGCAGTTTATCTGGTCCAGCCGCTAAACGAAATCGAGCAGCATTGGTAGCTACCAAGCTGGCGTAGTTAACCAAATTTAGCAGGGTGGTTTCCAGAAGCTGGCATATTGCCACAGGCCCTTCTACGGTTAAGAGTGGAATTTTGGGAAAAACGAGGGTTCCTTCAGGAATCGCATGAATCTTGACCTGTGAGCAATCAACATCTTTCAACCATTTGAAAAAATCCGGATCACAGTCTTGAAACACAGAGCGCACAGAAGATGGCGCTTGAGGATATTCGACCGTATGCCAGGTGCCATCTATTGCTTGGGCTTGATACCCTTCTGTATCTTTTTTGATTAAACCATGCTGGAGTAAAGTCTCAAATTCTGCTTGCTTTGCCTCTAGCGTTTGGTATAACCCATCGCGAAGGTAGGCAATATCTGAGTCAGTGAACTTAAAATTTGTCACAAACCGAATCGCTTCTTCTAAACCTGCGCAAACTGTGAATTCACCATCAAATGGATTTTTACGGAAAAAAAGATCAAATACTGCTGGTGCTTCATGAACTCGGTTTTTCCAATATGCATAAGCCATCGTGATTTGATACAAATCTGTCAATAGCGGCTGCACCAGCGAGTTTAAGTTCAACATTGCAAAATCTCCTCTTGATTTCTCAAAAATAAAATCTGCTCATTCTTCATCATAGTGCAATCCCTGAATATAACAAATTTGGGAGGCACTAGGTACTATTGCCCTTTTTCAATGCTTCCCACAACTCCTTGGATAAAGTAATCCATGCTTAATAGCTCTTCATCGCTTGCCAAAGTATTTGCTGGAATACGAATTTTGCCTTGCTGATCTGAGATAGGGCCATAAAAAATTTTAGCAGAGCCTGATATGATTTCTTGTCGTTTGCTTTCAATAAATTGCTGCATATCAGCGGGCACCAAAGCAGTATTTAATGGGCTAATGTCAACTAGACCGGTTGACATACCCCACCAGATTTTTTCACTTTTCCATGTTTTCTGGTGCACAGATTCTGCAATATGTTTATATAATTTGCCCCAGTTCCACACTGCTGAAGTGAGGTGTGCTTTGGGAGCAAGAGCTTGCATGTTACTGTGGTAGCCAATCGAATATTTACCGCGATCTTGAGCTGCTTGTTGTGTGGCTCCTGAATCTTGATGTTGCGCCAAAACATCCGCGCCAACATCCAAAAGACTTTCAGCGCATTGACGCTCTTTGCCTGGATCATACCAGGTATGGGACCATACCACACGTACTTGGGCCTGAGGGTTCACGGACTGCACACCCAATGCAAAAGCATTGATGCCTCGGATGACTTCTGGAATCGGATATGCTGCAACATAGCCAATGATGTTGCTTTTCGTCATCTTGCCTGCAACAATTCCTGTTAAATACCGAGCTTCATAAATTCTGCCAAAATAAGTGCCAACATTGGATGCAGTTTTATAGCCAGAACAGTGCATGAAAATATGTTGTGGATATTGTTGAGCTATTTCAATCGTAGGATCCATATATCCAAAGCTTGTGGTAAAGATAAGCTGAAATCCTTGATTGGCAAATTGAGCGATTGCACGTTTCGCATCAGCAGCTTCTGGTACAGATTCTAACATTCTTGTTGTTGCGACAAAGGGTAATTTTTCCAATTCCTTGCGTCCTTGGTCATGTGCCCATGTCCAACCACCGTCTCCTACAGGAGAAACATAGATAAACCCTATCTTCAGGGCATTTGCTTCGGTAGCCTTTTGTTCTTGCTTTTCACAGCTTGACAAAGCAATCACCAGCAGTATGCTGATGCTGAGAAAGATATAATATCTCATAGCTGAATGGCAGCTTTTTAGCATAGAAAGCCGCTTCTCCTTATAATTGCATTAATAATCCAAGATCGTTCTTTTCTAAATGTTGGAGATGAATGCCAAGACGCTTGGCTGTATGTTCGATTTCTCGTACCAATTCTGTGAATTGATTAAAATCCAAAGTTTGCTTCCCGTCAGATAAAGCAGCAGAAGGATTAGGATGCACTTCGATCATGGCACCTTGGGCACCTACTGCTAAAGCTGCTTTGACCAATGGCAAGACTAAATCTGTACGGCCTGCAGCATGGCTTGGATCTACAATGACAGGTAAATAAGACTGCTGCTGCATCAAAGGAATTGCTGAAATATCTAACGTATTGCGTGTCCAAGGTTCAAAAGTGCGAATTCCACGTTCGCAAAGTAAGATTTGGTGATTCCCCATCAAAGCGATATATTCTGCCGCTAAGAGAAATTCTTCCAATGTATTCATAAAGCCACGTTTGATCACAACAGGCTTAGGTTGAATGCCAATCCGCTTAAGAAGTTGAAAATTCTGAGCATTTCTCGATCCAACTTGTAATATATCGCTTACTTCTGAGATAGGTTCCACTAATTCTTCACTCACTACCTCAGTGAGCATTTTCATGCCAAATTGAGATGCTGCGGTCCTCATATCGTTCAAAGCATCATGCCCATATCCTTGGAAATGATATGGAGATGTCCGTGCTTTATATGTTCCACCACGCAAAATCGGAATGCCAAGCTCTGATAAAAATGCTGCAGTCTCGTGGATCATGCTGCGGCTTTCCACAGAACAAGGCCCTGCGATCAATGTGAAAGTGCCAGGCTGAAAAACAATATCTCCTATTGTTAAGGGTGCAGCCGCAAACAACAAGTCCCGTTGGATCAGCGGATACGGGCTGTTTGTTTCTATTAAATTTTTAATCCCGAACGCAAGCAATTGGTTGAGCATTTTATCTGAGATTGGGTCGGGAAAGATAAGTACTTTGCGATGCGGTACCCAATGGCATAAAATATGGTTTTCAGATGTCCATTGAAGAATTTCATGCAATGCTTGAGGCATTACATCTGAGTCTGTGACCGTGCCTATACTGTTGTATATGGCATGTTCAAATGTAGCAATCAACATATCCCATCTATCCTCAGGTTGCAACCTGATGCTTATTCTGGTTGAAGATGCTTCTACTCGTTTTGCCAAATGAAATACAAAATATTGCAAAGAATTGATTTACTTCACAGTTACAGCGCTTTTGATAATGTCTTGCAAAATCGGGCTGAATCCTGCAGCGATCATTTCAATCGCCATAGCCATTAAAAATAGGCCCATAATTTTGGAAATAATATCCACCAATTTCATATTGATTTTAGGAATACTATAGCAAATTAGAAAAAAGACAACACCTACGAAAACAAAAGCAATGCAAATGTCCAACAAAAGCACATATAAAGAAATTTCATAAGATTTGATTGTGATAAAAGAAATGGTAGCAGGACCAGTGAGAAGCGGTGTGGCCAAAATTGCAATTAGGCTATCCAAACTTCCCGTTGGTTTGTATTCCTCTTCTTCACCACGGATGGTATCTAACGCAAGTAGAAGAAGCACAAGCCCGCCTGCAATGCGGAATGAATCCACTGTGATTCCAAAAATATTGAATAATGGCCTGCCAATAAAAGCGATACAAATAGCAATGATGAATGCAGTGAGAATTGCATTAAAGGCTAAACGGCGTACATTTACTCCTTGCTTATAAACACCAATCATAAATGGCAAAGAAGAAAGTGGGTTAATCAATGCAAAGAGTTGTAAGATTAGCCAAATATCAAATCCAGCAGCAGTTACAGTTTTTTCTTGTCCTAAAAATAAAGGCAGCATAACATCTCCCTAATGATATTGTTTTTTGAGGGACTTACAATGGCAACTCAAAAAAACATACGCACTTTCGCCAATTGCAGCAAACGCTGTCGCTCAATCCTGGAGCTGCTGAATTGGCACACGCAGCGCAACGTAAATCCCAAAAATCTGTTATATTGAAAAAAGATCACCTAATTTTACTGCAAAGCATTCAAATTCTGCAAGACAAAATTCCAATGTAAACAAAATCTAAAGATATTTTTGTCAAGTCTGCATTTAATCCTATCATTTTGTCATAATCTAGGTATGGTAGGATGTCATCCTGACAATTGAATCCCTTGAATATAAAAAGGGCAAATATATAAAATATTATAATATATTATTACAAAATAACTTAAAAAAATATTTTAATTTAGGCATTTTTTTTGCTGGAATAACGAGAAATGCAAAAATAAGCATCGGCAGATCCAAATAATCATCAAAGGAGTTGATCTATGACCAAGATAAAACCCATTGGGGATAAAATTTTGATCAAACGTCTTCAAGCTGAAGAGAAAACCAAAGGTGGTATTGTACTTCCAGAAACCGCAAAAGAAAAACCAAAAGAAGGCCGTATCGTTGCTCTTGGCGAAGGCCGCCTATTAGAACATGGTAAAAGAGCACCATTCAGCGTCAAAGAGAATGATCGTGTTATCTTTTCTTCATACGCTGGAACCGAAGTCAAATTAGATGGCGAAGAATATCTCATTTTGACCGAAGAAGAAATTTTAGCAATCGTAAAATAAATTGCTGCTGAAAAGTAAATAAGGAGTTTTAGAATGGCAAAGAAGAAAATTGCCTTTGAAATGGAAGCGCGGGAAGCGATTCGAAAAGGCGTGAAAATTTTAGCAAGAGCCGTCAAATCCACTCTAGGTCCTAGAGGACGTAATGTTATCATTGAAAAAAGCTTTGGTGCTCCCACAGTCACCAAAGACGGCGTTACAGTAGCCAAAGAAATCGAGCTAGAAGACTCATATCAAAATATGGGTGCTCAAATGGTAAAAGAAGTCGCATCCAAGACTTCAGACGTAGCCGGTGATGGCACCACCACAGCCACTGTGATGGCAGAAGCAATTTTCGAAGAAGGTCTGAAAAATGTTGTTGCTGGTGCCAACAGCATGGCCCTAAAACGCGGAATTGACAAAGCTGTCGAAGCAGTGATCGCAGAACTTGAAAAAATGAGCATTGAAATTCGCGATAAAAAAGAAATTGCCCAAGTTGGTACGATTGCAGCAAACAATGACAAGCAAATTGGCCAAATCATTGCAGATGCAATGGACAAAGTTGGCAAAGATGGTGTGATCACAGTAGAAGAAGGCAAAAGCCTAGACACCACAGTCGAGTTTGTCGAAGGCATGGAATTTGACAAAGGCTATATTTCTCCTCATTTTGTCACTAGCCAAGAATCCATGGAATGTGTGCTGGAAGATCCTTATATCCTCATCCATGAAAAAAAGATTTCATCTATCAAGGATTTAGTGCCTATTCTTGAAAGAATCGCGCAATCTGGCAAACCATTGCTGCTCATTGCTGAAGATGTAGAAGGCGAAGCCCTTGCTACTTTAGTCGTGAACAAACTCCGCGGTGTATTTGTATGCTGCGCAGTGAAGGCCCCAGGTTTTGGCGATCGTCGTAAAGCCATGCTCGAAGACATTGCTGTTTTAACAGGCGGCAAAGTAGTTGCAGAAGATATTGGCATGGATCTCGAACACATTTCCCTTGAAGATCTAGGACGTGCCAAAAAAGTCATCATCAGCAAAGAAGATACCATCATCATCGAAGGTGCTGGTAAGACAAAAGATATTCAAGCCCGCATTGAACAAATGCGTCGTGAAATCGAAAAGAGCACATCGGATTATGATCGTGAAAAATTGCAAGAACGCCTAGCTAAGTTAGCGGGCGGAGTTGCAGAAATCAATGTTGGTGCAGCCACTGAAGTAGAAATGAAAGAAAAGAAAGCCCGCGTAGAAGATGCTCTCCATGCCACAAGAGCTGCCGTAGAAGAAGGCATCTTGCCAGGCGGTGGTGTTGCTTTACTGAGAACACGCGCTGTGCTCGAAGAACTCAAGAAAAAACTCTCTGGCGATGAAGTGATTGGCGTGGATATTGTATGCCGTGCCCTCGAAGCCCCTATGCGTCAGATTGCAGCCAATGCTGGAATTGATGGGGCCGTTGTTGTCCAACGTGTAGCTAGCGATGCCAATCCAAACTTTGGCTATGATGCAGAAGCGAATGTTTATACCGACATGATCAAAGCCGGCATCATTGATCCTACCAAAGTAACTCGCTGCGCATTGCAGAATGCAGCCAGTATTGCATCCTTGCTCTTGACCACAGAAGCTATGATTAGCGAAATCCCAGAAGAAAAGAAAGCTGCCCCTCCAGGCGGTGGTATGCCACACGGCGGAATGTACTAAAATTTAAGCGATAACCACAAAGCCCTAGACAATGCTTTTGTCTAGGGCTTTGTTTGTTAGACTTAGTCACTGAAGTCCCACAGCACCAGTCACGCCTACTGATCAGCAAGACCGAAGTAACCCAAGAGTAACCCAAGGCCGTATGGAAGCAAGTATGAGCAGCAACCCATCGAATTTCAAAGGCCTGTGGAGCGAATGAGGTAGAAAGCATAGAAGATAAGCAAAAATTGTGCTTATAAAGTAGCCGGCAGATTGTGCTGCCTATCATTAACACGATCGCAGCCAATCTGTAAAATGCGCAAGTAACGGTGATAGCGAGCATAACCAACTCTTTTTGCAATGTGTTATGCTCGCTAAGATAAAGCCAGGATGCTGAGGACATTGCTTATTTTGCTGTATCAGATGGCTTCTTTCGGTCAATGACTAACGTGCCACCCACACCTACGTTTTCTGGTAGATTCTCTCTGATGATAACGACGATCGATTCTCTTGGAAGATCGTAAGCTTTGATGGCAGCATCCGTGAGTTCCTTAGCCAATTCTCTTTTCTTGGCAATATCTTTAAAAATAGGACCTTCGATCGAAATGAAAGGCATAATTTTTTTCCTTCCTTACAAAAGGTTGTTTTTGGCTATTCAAACGCACTAACGAATCTGTGCGCTCAGATATCCTTTTACTTTTACAATCATTTCAAAATCTTTCTCAAATTTTTTTAAATTTTAAGAATTCTTTTTGATTTCTCAAGGCAATGAGCGCTTATCAATGGCTTTCAACGTAGCAAGTATACTATCAAGGTGAATACTTTGCAAACAAATCCTAGCAACTTGGGTATGCTAGCAATTAGGTATGTAACTTAAGACTCAAGCTTCGTGCTAAATTGCGAGTTATTGAGTAACCTAGGCGGGGACGATTTTCCATCAGGTGTTCCAAACGTTGGATATCTATCTCAATTACTTGGCTATCTTCATCTAAGACTACAGTGGCTGTACGCCGGATTTTTTCCACCAATGCCATTTCTCCAAAGACATTGCCTGCCTGCAATAAGCCCACCACCTGCCCATTTTTAATTACCTTAGCTTTGCCATGGACCAGGATAAATAGGTTGTCTGGGTCTGTATCTTGCCGAACTAGTTCAGTGCCTTTTGGTAATTCTCGAAGTCTGGCTATCCGCGCAAGGTGGTATAACTCACCCTCAGGCACATTTAAGAAAAGATCAGCTTTGCGGGTGCTATCGGTAATTTGCATACCTAACATGCAATTCTCAAAGCCTTTTTCTACGATTTCCTTCATTTCTTTGGACGAATCTAGCAAATGCATAGTGCCTAGCTCATATTCACAGGAGATTTTAGCCATGCGGATCACATCTAAACGTTCTACGTTGCTAAATACCATGGAAGGGCAATATGCTATGGGAACAAAACCAAGCCGTTCCAGAGTGCGCTGGATTTTAGGAGAATAAGCAGAGACATCCACTTCTTGATATACGGCGTTTAATTTTTCTCTGGCTATACGCTCTGCTGCGACTAACAGATAACCTTTAACAGCATCGTTAAATTCTATCATTTCCAAAATTCGCACTTTTTGATCAATGGGATCATGAACAAAACCAATAGCACCGACTACAGCCTTTCCTTCTCTGGCTACGAGGTAGTAAGTGTTGGAAGTGGCCATCCGAAAGAAGCCATAAGAAAGCGAAAAATTGCCAAAAATTTCTCGATTGGTGAC
>JAKLHB010000003.1 GCA_022710345.1 Planctomycetota bacterium | reverse complement strand
ACTTAGGCTCTGTTGGCTGTTCAGGCTTAGGCTGGGTTGTAACTGGCTGAATTGGCTTTGGTTCAGGTTTTGATGTGGCCGTAGGTTCAGGCTTTGGTTCGATGACTGGCTCTGGCTTTGGTGTCGTAGGTTCTAGGTTTGGCGTTGTTGTAGGTTCTGGCTTTGGCGTTGTTGTAGGTTCTGGCTTTGGCTCTGGCGTGATCGTAGGCTCTGGCGTGATCGTGGGTTCTGATTTTGGAGTGGCGACTGGCTTTGCTTTGGGTAGTTCTGGAAGAATTGGTGCCTGTACTTGTGCATCGGGTGCTAAAAAAAATTCGCGCCATTGTTGAATTTGTTGGATTTGTTCTGGAAGCAAGGCATCATTGCGCAGAGAAGCAGGTTTTAAGCAAGTTTGGATAAATCCCTGAATTCCGTCTGTGAGCATATACACGTTATTATAGCCTAACCGTGCTAGGGCATCTCTGGCCTGGGCTGCGTGGGTCATCCCATTGCTATAGAGCACAATGATTCCCAAATTTTTGTATTTGTCCAATTCAGATAAAAGTCGTTCGATTGGGATATGGTATGCACCGCGAATATGAAATTGTTCAAATTCTTCAGCCGACCGAATATCAACCACAAGAAGATTAGGCTCTTGCTGCATCATGCGATTGGCAAGCTCGTCGGGTTCAATGTGGTCTTTGGCTTGCATAGCAGTCTCTAAAATAGCCTGCTCTTGGGTCTGCTCTTGGGTTTGTATCTGAGGAGCAACTAGTTGTGATGGCATTGGAGGCGGAAGCCAAAAGAGCCCGCCTGCAGCAGCCAACAAAATCAAGCTAAACAAGGTCAAAAAACAAGTCTTCCAGTATTCTCCGGTTTTGGCATTGCGTCTTTCAATGTATTCTGATCCCCAAAAACAAAACACAGCAATTGCAGTAAATCCCAATGCAAACCATTGTTTGGAAATACCAAGAGCATCATAAACAAAAGAAACACCGACTTTGCCTTGTTCGTAATATGACTCGATCCAAGGAAAAGCTTCGTTAAATAAAATGCTGCCAATGATTGTGCCAATGAGGAAAATCAAGGCATCAAGTTTTCCGCTGGCCAATCCAACAGCAGCCGTGCCCGGGCACCATCCGCCCATGACAAAGCCTATGCCAAAGAGAAAACCAGCAGCGATCTGGGCAATGTAGATGGTTTGCATCAAGAAGATGCTTTCTAGCTTGACCACGCCCAAAGCAATGCAGTACTCTAACCCAAGCATGGCCACCACAAGCCCAGTGAACATGACTTTAAGCACTGCCATATCTCGAAAATAAAAAATGCCGGCTAGACGTTTTGAACTTCCAAATCCGGCTTTTTCTAACGCTAAGCCAAAGAAAAAGCCAATAAGTCCGGCAAGGATAAAGGCACGCCAGGTTCCCAGAGCATCTAAGGCAAATAAGGTATCAGTCATGCCATTGTCTCCTTACAAAATATGCCGCAACATAACCACCTGCAAACACGCAACCCATAAATACTAAGCTGCCAGTGAGCAAAAGCGCACCGCCAGAAAGGGCTTGACCTGAGGTACAACCTTGTCCAAATCTGCTGGCAAATCCAACAATGATACCGCCAAGCAGGGCAAAGAAGATGCGGCGGAATGCTCCGCTGCTTTTGCCGCGTTCTAATTGAATCTGGCAACGTTTGGATGTCCAGGCAGAAAATAAGCCTCCTAAGAAAACACCCAGTAACATAAAGACCAGGTAGTATTTCAATGGATTTTCTCCATCTTGGAAATACGGCCCAAAATATTTGCTGGCTGTGACACGAGCCAAATCAATGCAGGATTCGCAAAATGCAGCGATTCTGGAAATGCCGCCTGATGCACCAAGTCCTGCGCCTAAAATTAGAAAAGACGCAAGCAAGGTAAGGCCCAGCAGCACGCCCGCTAAATAGGGATTGAGATATGGATGTGGTTTTTGATAATTGAGATCAGACATAGCTTTTTTCTAGTAGCTGATTGTCTAATGCCATTCAGTTAATGGTATGGTGGATTTTTGTATCAATGCAAGCTTGTAGCCTCGACTTTATTCACCCATACATAACTTGCCAAAGCTTAACTGAACCGCATTCGCTTAAATGCCACTAGCCTCCTTTTAAAATTGGTTCGCAAATTTCATACCTACATTGCAGAAATGTAGGTTATAACGCATAACATAAAGAATTGCGCGTATCGGGGCACCCTCGTTGTCAATGCCATGGGCGACTCCTTCCGCATACGCTTGCTGAGAGCGACTGGGCGACCCCCGTCGCCCCTCCTTCCGCATACGCTTGCTGAGAGCGCCCCGGGGCGACCCCCGTCGCTCCTATTAAGAGCGCCCGGGGCGACTCCCGTCGCCCCTCCTTTCGCATACGCTTGCTGAGAGCGCCCGGGGCGACCCTCGTCGCCCCTCCTTCCGCATACGCTTGCTGAGAGCGCCCGGGGCGACCCCCGTCGCCCCTATTAAGAGCGCCCGGGGCGACTCCCGTCGCCCCTCCCTCCGCATAAGAACGACGACCATTGCAATGCGACATAGCATACCACCGCATAATATGCTGCGTATGAGTACCAGCGCCGGTATGGTAATTGATATCTTGTTATAAAAACTGCCCTGTGCCAATTCAGCAGCGCCCCAGAAACCGTCCAAAGGAAATTTTCGGGCTCAACTGTGTTGCTTTGAAGGCTAGAAATCGTTCGACAGCGTCTGCTGCAATTGGCGGAATAGCCCAATGTATCATTAACAGCCCGCGCTCTTCTTCTTGGAAGGTGTTGGGGGAGGCTGGGGTGATTGTGGTATAACAGGTGGCGCTACCTGGGGTATTGGTGGCTGCCTCCCCATCTTAGGGAGTCTTGTTGGAGGGAATTCAATTTTATTCCAATACTCTTGCAATCCGCCATACAATGCTTGAATGGGCCGCTGGGTTTTTTGGGACAGAATACCGGCAACGATCATAGCAAGTGAGCCATCTCGGTCCACAATGATCAATGGGCCGACTCCGACCAGGTATGCTGGATTCTGGATGAGTTCAGCAATATCTACATTTTTTGAGCCAGGGATATGGTAATCCTGGTACTGAGCTTGTGGCCGAATGTCCACTAAATCAAAAGTGCCTGGCAAATCCAGGATCAAGCGTTGCAGACCAGCAGCATCCAAACGTTCTGGCAATGTGATTTGTTTTTGTGGAAGACTTGCAGGGGCATGACCTGGCTGATCTACTTTATACACTGGTAAGCCTGCATTTACCCAGGCTTCGCTGCCTCCTTCTAGGCTACTGACTTGTGTAAAGCCTTTGCGTTCTAAGATGCCAATGGCCATGCTCGAACGGTATGCAGAATTGCAGACTGTCACCACAGGTTGATCAGGAGAAAGCTTGCTGGATAATTCAGCTAAGTGGTTTAAGGGTAGGTTGACAATTGTGCCAATGCGTAAGGCCATCCATTCATTGGGAAGACGGACATCCACAATCATAGGTGCCTGGCCTTTTTTCATGAGGTCATGTAGGGCATTGGGTTGGATTGGCTGGTTTTTGGACAAAGGCAACTGGGCGGCTGTCCATAAATTCATGGGCATAATCTGGGCTTTGTAGCCAACTCTGTGCAAACGATAGATCGCTTCGATCAATTCAGATTCAGCGCCTGTGAGCACTAAGTTTGCATTCCAGGGCACCATGATGCCAACCCATGTCTCCAATCGGCCACGTAGGCCAATATTTACAGAATTTGGAATATGGCCGGCTGCGTATTCAGTTGCGCTCCTTAAATCAACAACGTAATATTGGGCAATGTCAGCTAAGGCCATACTGGTTGGTAATGGCTGAGGCAATGGAGCTTGCCACTCGATCAATTCCGGCCCCTTGCGATTGAGGGCTGCATTGTGTTTAAAATACTGAGGTGCCTCGGGTAATCCATCGAGGATTGCTGCGATAAATTCATTGCGTGCAGTGTACTGCAAATAAGAATTGGTTTTGCGTTGTTCTCCAATGGTTGAATAAGGCTGATCGCTCAAATGGGCTCCGCATAAAGATCCTGCACCATGCGCAGGAAAAATTTTGACAGAATCGTTGAGTTTGGACAGTTTCCCATGCCATGTATCAAACATCATGGATGCCAGATTGGCAGCAGACATTTGGCCTTCTAATAAATCTGGTCGGCCCACACTGCCTACAAAAAGGGTATCTCCTGTGAAGACAAAGTCAGGCATCTCTGCTTTTGCATCAGCATAAGCATAAATGCACGCGCTGTCTGGTGTATGGCCTGGGGTGGCTATGAGTTTGAGTACCATTTTTCCTACATTCAGCGTATCTCCTTCTTTCCATGGTTGATGTTGATATTCTACGTTGCTTAGGCTATGTACATACACCAATGCAGGAATTCGACCGGCTAGCTCTAAATGGCCAGCCACAAAATCAGCATGCGAGTGGGTTAGCAAAATTGCTTTGATTTGGACATTTTCCTTTTTGGCAATATCCAGATAGGTGAATACATCCCTGCCTGGGTCTATCACAACAGCTTCCTGCTCGCTGATGAGTAAGTAGGAATAATGGGATAGCACGGCTAGATTGAGCTGAATGACTTTGCCATTCAAGAATGGATATGTGTCCACAACTTGATACGAAGCTGCTGTATCTCCATGTGTTGCGGACTCTGTATCTTTGATTTGGGCAAAAAGAACAGTGAGTACGCAGGCAAAAAAGATAAAAAATAATCGAGTTTGCATAAAAAGCTCCTTGTTTTTCAAAAGGTATTTTGAGCAAACAAGCTATAAAAATTCATCAAAAATTATATAAAAATTGAAGCAATTTGACCAGTTGATTATTCCTAAACACGTAAAGTTTGATTATGTAAATAGCTTAATTTATTGATCCACATAATATTAAAATTTTTTTTATTTTCTGAAAAATTTTTTCTTGCATTTTTTTAGAAAAATGTTATAATAAAATTGACAATCGGGGCGTGGCGCAGTTTGGCTTAGCGTGCTTGAATGGGGTTCAAGAGGTCGCTGGTTCGAATCCAGTCGCCCCGACCAGAAGGCCTGGGAGTATATCCCAGGCTTTTTGTATTAGAAGTCAGCATTTTTGCTGGCAGGAGAGGCTGTATGCGATTTGATTTGCACAACCACACCAGCTCCATCAAGAAATTTTTGGAAATCCAGCAAAATTCATCAAAAGCAACACAAGAGGCATATCTTTATGATTTGCAATATCATCAATTGGATGGTCTGGCGATCACGAATCATCATGATATTGCAGCAGCTTTGCATTGGGCCAAAGAATATCCTCAAAAAATCCTGATTGGATGTGAATATCGGGTGGATGGCGAAGAAGGAACATTTATTTCTGTGGTTGTTTTAAATTTAACAGAAAAGATTCATCAATTATTGCTTCGCGCTCGACATAGAGGGTTGGGGTATTTTACCATGGTATTAAAGGAGCATCATCTTCCTTTTTATTTGGCCCATTTAGGTACTGGTATTCCGCCAGAACATCCGTACGCATCTGAATTATTAGAAGATGCCTTGCGTTTTTTTGATGCAATCGCTGTGTTGGATGCATCCGGGACTCACTCTGATTTTCCTGGAAATCTTGCCAAATATTATGGATTGGCCGTCATTGGTGGTACTGGCGACGTGGCTTTGGGGAAAAGAGCATATACAGAGTCTTCTGATAGTAGCACAGTGGAAGAATTTTTTGCTGCCATACAAGCAAAAAAAGTCACGGTAGGACTAACATCGCCTGAACTATTTGAAAAAAGCGAAATTTCGAGCTTATGGCAATGGAGCAAAAGTTTTTATCGAGAAAAAATGGAACAACTTTGGCATTCGGAATGGAATTGGCATAAAGAATGGAGCCTGAATGAGTTATTAGAATTTATGCAAATGATTTTTGCCCCTGCCTGGCACACCATTCCTCAAGCTTCTATGCTCCATCAATCTAAAGTTTCTCAAGAAAAACTTGCTCAGTGGGAAGTACGATTTGCCAATTATCTGAAGGCGAAAAGCACACAGGAAATATTACGGCAGGATGTTCCTATAGAACAAAAAAAGCAACAATGGAAGCAGGCTATTGCTCATATCCATAGTTGCTTTCGAACTGCTAAAACAGTTTTGGTTTAATCCCATCCACTGCCAAGTGGAATGAAAAAAATGCTGTAAATTGGCCCATTGGGTGTACGGCCAAAGCTAAACATGCTGCCTATAAATGGAAGAGGAAATATTCCAAATTCATGAGAAATAGTGGCCCCAGTCGCAAGGCTTGTTGTGTTCACAGTTTTGAACAAAGGGAAAAAAATAAATCGGTTGGTTTCTACCCTACGTTTTCCTTGTTCATTGTACAGCAAGGATGAGCCAGTTTCCACTAGCAACACTTCGTAGCGTTTATACGCAGCATATCCTGTCTCTGTTTTGCCAATGCCTGTTTGCGAAAAATAGAATGGTAAAATAGGGTAACTTTTAGATGCAGAAGGATTTGTTGGAGCGCCATGAATGTAAGATTCATCCCCATGCGGGTCTTTCGGCCATTTGATGATTTCAGCCATTTCTTCTGCGCTTAAATCCCGAGATAAATCTACGGACATTTCCAAGGACCCACAGCCTAAAATGAGCAAAGTAAGGCATGCTAGAACATAGATTCTCATAAGCTCAACTTTCTATGGAAAAGATCTTTAAAAATACACAATGTTTATCCTACAAACGTGTCTAGTGTTATCCTACAAGTGCGTTTCAAAATTCCATTGGTATCCAATTTGCTGAGCATTTTCTACAGCAATTCGACGGATACTATAATTCTCTAAAAATAGAGAGCATACTAAATCAACTACTTTGGGACGTATGGTAATGAGTAGTTGTGGGATGGATGCGGCTACTACTTTTTTTAGGGCATACGCCCATCCATTGCCCTGGCATTCATAAGGGCCTACTTCATCTAAGATGAGCAGCTCTACATGTTGCTGGATGGCATTTTCAATGGCCTGATTTCCAAATGCAAGTCCTTCAGCATGAAAACCAAAAGGGCCAGCTTGAAAAGCCGATTCCATGTCTCTTTCTGCAAGTGCAACTTGCTTTCCTGTCAGAAGATCCAACACTGTAAAAGCAAATCGCTGACCATTCACAAAAGTTCCAGGGCATACGATCCCTCCTACATGCATACGCTTTTCTTTTGCGTATCCATAATATTTATAAGCAGTTTTCGTTTTGCCACTTCCGGATGAACCGATTAGCAAAATTGCCTCCAGGCAGTCGTTTTGTTTCATAGTTTTTTGAAAGAAAGAAATTTCTATAGATTTTTGTTGACAGCACTCAAAAATTTATGCCATAATCCCAATAGCCTAGTTTGCAACTAGCAACTTAGGTTCCCAATAACTCATTGTGGACTTATCTCAATTTCAAGGAACGGAAAGGAATGTAACATGGGACAATACATACGGATATTCAGTTTGGTTGTTTTATTAGGCATTCAGATGGCTGTTGGACAACCAAATGAAGTATGGCAAGAAAAGCTCATTGATTTAAGTGAAAAAGGGCTTGCTGAAGTTTTGGTACAGCAAAATGAAAATATTCAGAAAATTTCATTAAATGATGGACGTAATCTGTTAGAACAAGCAAAAAAAGTGCTTGCTTTGGAAAATCCAGATCAAAGGTCTCTTCCAACAGTAGAAGGCAGGCTAACGTTTTTTTCAGTTCAACATGATATTTTAGTCATTGAATTGGTCAAAGATCATTGGTTCAATGGAGTTTATATGTGTCAAGGTAAAGTAACTCCATTTGTTCTTAAAGATGAAGGTAATCATTTTTTACAAACAGTTGAAAAAATTATGAATCCACAACCAGAAATTCAACTTTGCTCAGAGTGCTGCAATAAAATGTTTGCCACCGCACTTGGTGAATGTTCTGCTTGCAAAGGTACAACAGAAAGTATTGGATTTAAGTATTGCTCTGCTTGCGCAGCACAAAAGGGTGTTTGCCAGGCTTGTGGTAAGAAACTAAAATAGCAAGTCTTTGGACTTTAATTATTTATGAACACCGACGAAGAAAAAGCATTTTTGAAATTTTTGGTGGAAACCAAAAAAGTGCTGCCGCCTTCTGCAATTCAAGTCTGCCTAAGTGTGCAAGAAGCTTTGCGTGGACTTGGTATCGAAAAAACCATGGACAAAGTTATTGTAGAAAAAGGGTTTCTAGATGCTAAGCAAATCAGCGCGTTATTGCATGAATATCGAGGCGGCGACGAGGAACTGATCCCAGGCTATCGCATCGTCAAAAAATTGGGGGAAGGCGCTATGGGGGAAGTCTATAGTGCCATTGATTTAAACCATGAGAATGATCATGTAGCAATCAAAATTTTATTCCCTCATCTTGGTAAACGGAAAGCCACTGCGCAACGATTTATCCAAGAAGCCCAACTGTGTATCAATAAACTCAATCATCCAAATATTGTCAAGGGTTTGGAAGTAGGGTATGAGGCTACCCACGATTTCTTTTTTTATGTGATGGAATTTGTAGATGGGCGTAATTTACGCGCAATTTTAAAAGAAAATGGCGTTTTTTCAGAACCGCTTGCTATCAAAATTATGCTTCAGATGGCTTCTGCACTTCAGCATGCAGCAAGTTTTAACCTGGTGCATCGCGATATCAAGCCAGACAACATCATGCTTACCAAAAATGGTGTAGCAAAGTTATGTGATCTTGGATTAGCAAGAGATTGGACACGTGACGACCTGGCACTAACAAAAACCGGCGCAGTGATGGGAACACCTTTTTATATTTCTCCAGAAGCCGCTGATGGCAAAAAAATTGATGGCCGTAGCGATATTTACTCGTTGGGTGCCACCATGTACCATATGGTAGTGGGCAATGTGCCGTTTGATGGGCCGAATAGCGCTGTTGTGCTCAACCGGCATCGTCATGATCCTCTGATTCCCCCAATTGAGATGCGCAGCCAATTGTCCGTAGGATTTTCTTCTATTTTGGAAATGATGCTAGCAAAATCACCCGAAGATCGCTATCAAACACCAGACCAACTTTTGGACGACCTTCAAAGATTGCAGAATTGCTATGCTCCTCATGCGTTGCTGAGAATTAAAGACAGCTATGGAGTAACAGAGGCTGTGCGAAAGCCTAAGATGCCAACCTCTGCAATGGCACAGCAGCCTGCAACTCCATTAGCAATGCCTGTTGCTACAACCCCAACAACAAGTCCTCAACCTGTCACTCCAACAGCAATCCCTCAGCCTGTAATACCAGCAAAGCCGGTTGAATCAGCAAAAGCTTCGTTTCAAGATTCAGAGATATGCAAATTCATTGAAACAACCACTTCTACCATTAAGCGCCGCCAAGATATGGTGGAAGAATATTTGATTGAAGATGGGTCTCCAAACTTTGACAGCGTTATTCTTGTAGATCACCGCAAACGCCATACTAAAGCATTTCCTGCATTTCTCAACTCAAGCGAACAAAACATATTACATGGACAAGGAATTAAGGCGCACTGGAAATTGGCAGTGATTGCAGTGATGATTATGCTTTTGATCATCATGATTGTTATATTGGCGACATAAGCCTTCAAACAACCTCGCAAATTTGCGAGGTTGTTTTTGTATCCATTACAATAAAAACCTGCTTAGAGAAAACATTCAAAGACAATTCACTTGCTTTGCTGTGTTGTTTTGCAAGGCTAAAAAGTAACCGACAGCGTCTGCTGCAATTGGCCGTTCTGAAGTTCCTTCAAAAAAAAGTTATTGATGCAATGCTTATTCCTCCAAGCTATAACCATATTCAAGCTTGGGTGTCGCTTCTTGCCGAACTCTGAAGAAGACCTCCAAAGCTAGACAAAATAAAAGACCATCACTTAAAGGCAATGGTTCATTGGGAGTTAGCTTGGTTTTAAGCTTAACATACGGAGGATTCGTCCACATATACGTGCCTGTTTCACTCTGCATGTCCTCTAAAAAAAACTTTCCATCTTCAAAGATAATTTTTGTATGTTCGCTGCTTACTCCTTCCCCTTCTGCAAAAATCAGTTCTGGATTACTGGTGCCAATCACAAAAGGATAGCTTTTGATAGGTACAGAGAAAAGGCAATTTTCATTTTCCCAAAGCTCTAAAAGAGCCGGTTGGTCTGGGTTCTGAGGATTGTATTTGATGCATAAACAATGTTTTTTGGCTAGCCAAAACAGATCACCTGGTTTTATTTCCATGCGTTTGTCTAGCAGCCGAACCCTTTTCTTCTCGAGAAGAAAAGTCCCGCCAGTGCTATCTAAATCCCTCAAAAAGTAAGATTGATTTTGTAAAAAAATCTCTATGTGCTTTCCACTCACTTTGCCATTTTCAATCACAATACTGCTTTTTTTACTTCGTCCTAAAATCGTGGATTCAGCATTGACGGTATAGTCTTGAATATGTTCTTGGAATTTCCATTTTCCTTGTTCTTTTAAGGATGCATGCCAATGCTCTAAGATAAGTCCTGATGGCGGGGTAGCATGAGATTCACTCAGTATGCTTTCCCAATAAGTCTTCCCTCGTTCAGGTTCTTCATATCTCTGAGGAATGGGATAAGGCGGCACAATGAATTTAGGATCTTCTCCTGTGGGATAATTCACTGTCTCGCGTCTGCGGCCTTGCTCAAATAAATCTGCATGAAATGGGAAAACACAGATGTCTTGTTTTCCTGTTGGTAGTTCTTTCTGCTTTTGTTCAGCTTCTTGGGCATAAGGAAGATAAAATCCAGACTCTCCGCCTTGAATTTTTAATTCGTCTTCATCATATTCTGAAATCACAGCTTGATTGGCATAGCAAACCATCAGATATGCTTGGGTGCAATAATTTTTCAGCTTTTTGTCTAAGCTTGCGTTTTGTCCATTGCGCGCTATTAGGACCAAAACATCCACCAAACGATTGAAATAAAGTAACTCAGATTCTTCTAACATATCATCGCATATGATGATCGCAAAATCACCAAATCCAGTGTTTACAAAAATATGCTGGCGTTGAGAGAGTGCAGAATTTTTAAGAATTTGATATTGAAAAAAACATTTTAATTGTTTGCCTCTTTTCAGTAATATTGTACAGCGATCTTGATCTTGATGTATATAACTGCCACAAATGAGCACAATATCCCTATCTACTTGAGTGACTAGTTTAGCAATCGTACGATCTAAGTTTTCGCTACCAGCACCCTTGGGTAAAATAAGCCAATCACATTGGGATTCCCATAATGCTTGAGCAATTAAGCCAGTGATATGTTTTTCATAGCCTGGGTCTTGTACCCTTGGCTGTATTTGAACAATAGCGATTTGTTGCTTTTGAGGCACCTTGGTTATTCGAAAATCATGAACTTCAGTATAAATACTCATCCATAACTCCTACGTTCTTATGAATTATTGTTGATAACCTGCATCAATTATTGTTCGACATCATCTTCATCGTCTTCATCATCTTCTAATAAATTTCGGATCATGAGCTTGCTATTTTGTTGTTGAATGCTTTCTTTGATCCTGGCCAGGAATCTTTCAATCTTTTCCTGCGGATCATGAATTGGATACCAAATTTTGTCTTTGTGATACGAAAAGGATAGAAAATAATGATAGGCATCTTTGGCCAGCCAAAGGCCAACCATGCCTAATCCACCAGTCATGATGGCCACAGTTGATCCAACTTCTGGGTCACTAAAATATGCCCAAGCAAGAAAAATACTAAAATAAATAAAAACCAAAGCAAAAATAATACAACCATATGCACGTTCTTTCCCTACCACAATTTCTTCCACTTCCCGTAGATCAAATTGTTGGGTAACTTTCCCACGATCATGCTTTTCGAGCAAGTAGCCTGAAAGAAGAAGCCCGCTTGCTTGGAGTGCATGCTCGCTGTCTTGTTTAGGTTCTGTAGTCACATTTACCTCCATTCGATATCTAATACGCTGCATACCCTGTGATTTTATTTCCTATAATCAGGCCATGTACATCATAGGTACCTTCATACGTATAAACGCTTTCAATATTTTTGAGTACACGCATGATCGGATATTCACTGCTCACACCATTGGCCCCTAGCATTTCACGGGCGGTCCATGCAATATTTCTTGCAATTCCTGTGTTTGCTCGTTTGAGCAGGCTCACAGAGCTAAAATCTGCTACTTTTCTTTCTCTAAGTTCTGCTAAATGCAAGACAGTAGAAAGACCTTGGGCAATACCTGTGACCATATCGGCTAGTTTTATTTGCGTGATTTGTTTTGCTGCCAAAGCAGTCCCAAATTGCTTGCGTTCCATCACATAATGCCATGCGGTTTCGTAGCAAAACATTGCTGCTCCAATGATACCAGCAGCGATTCCCGCGCGTGCTTCATTTAAGCATTTTAAGGCACATTTCAGGCCTGCAGAGTGAGGAAGCAAGTTTTCTTTGGGGATAAAAACATCCAATAAACTATATTCGCCTGTATGCCCTGCCTGAAGCGAGTCTTTTTTATCCATATGATGGGTTTGAAGACCTTCACGGCCTTTTTCTACTATAAATCCATGAATCACATCATTAAGCTTAGCCCATACAACGTGGATGTCTGCTATATCAGCGTTGGTAATCCATTGTTTACTACCGTTGAGAATAAAACCAGTGTCTGTGGGCACTGCCTTTGTTTCTAGGGCACCTGGATCAGAACCATGGTTAGGTTCGGTTAATCCAAAAGCACCTATCCATTCTCCAGAAGCAAGTTTAGGCAAATATTTTTGTTTTTGCTCTTCATTGCCAAAAGACAAGATCGGATAGGCTACCAAGGCATTTTGTACGCTTGCATTGCTCCTCAGTGCTGAATCTCCCCATTCTAAGCCAATCATCATTAAAAAATAGGATAATTCATCCAATGGAACTCCAGCATATTGCTCAGGAATATGCGCTCCAAAACATCCTAACTCTGCCATTTGCTGCCACAACACAGGGTTGGCTGATCTTTGCCAAGCGCTCTCTTCGATGATTGCTAAATTTTTCTGAGAAAATTTCAGAAATGTGGACAAAATTTCTTGTTGTTCTGCATTTGTAAAATTTTTAATCAAATTCATATAATCTGAATGATATACAGGATTGGTGATTTTTATGGGGCACATAAGCTTCCTTTCGGCCATGATCAAAAAAAACAAGTGGCATAACCTTTTTGGGGCACTCCGGAATGGCTCCTTTTTGCCAATTACAACTGGTATTTTATAAATAGAGTTGCCTACTGATCTGGCTTTCAAAAATCTGTTAAAATCAAAAAGAAAACCCAGGCTTTGGCAGTTAAACCAAAGCCTGTAGCCGCATTTTGATAAGCTGTAATGTATAGTGGCTGGCTAGTTTTCTTCACCTGGATTTGGGTCAGTTGGCTCAGTTGGCTCAGAGGATTCAGGGGATTCAGTTGCGTTCGCACCAGTAGCTTCTTCGGCTATTTTCTTTTTGAGTCCCTTGCGCGGGTTGGTATATTGAGCATACAACATCACCATGGTTTTCTTGTGCACAGGGGTTAGTTTGGGATCTTGCAAAATGGCTTCTTTGGCATCTTCACGTTCGCGTTTGGCCAATTGTTCAGTTGCTGCACTTTGCTGATTTTCCATTTCATGAATCTTGTTTTCGAGTTCTGTGATGCGCTCTACGTATTGCTGAATCATTTCTTCTTTATCTAAAAGCTGGGTGCGTGCCAATTGCAATTCTGAGACTTCTTTTTCATAACGTTTGAGCTGTTCGGCTTGTTGTTCTAATGTTTTTTGCATTCCTGCGGTAGTCGCTATAGCAGATTCTAGCCCTCGGAGTTGCTCCTGTTGTTTTCTCAGTTGTTCTTCGCGATCTTTGAGCCTTTTGTCTTGTTCTGCGATTTGAACTGTGAGTTCTTCGATTCCTGTGGTTTCTTCTAGACTAAATTCAACTGTACCTTCTTCTTCGTCTGAAATTTGAAATTCGGATGGAATCAGAACACTTTCCATGAGTTTGAGTGTCCTCTGCATCTCTCGGATCGTGCGTGCACGTAGCTTTACATTTTGTTCATAGTCACGTTGTGCTTGCTGAAGTTTAGGCTGTAGCTCATCTAGTTGCCGTTGCAGCTCGTCTAGCCGAGTTTCACCAGCATTGAGCTTTTGCTTATAATCTTCAATCGCGATCTCATAATTTTCAATTAAAGTTTTGTACTGGTCTGCAATTGTGACCTGATCTTGAAGTTGTTGTTGCAAGGATGCAATTTTTGTTTTGCTTTGAGTATGCTCTTTTTGTTCTTTGTCCAGTCTTTCTTGAATTTGAGCAATTTGTTGATTGGCTTGTTCCAATTCTTCTTGTGCACTTGTGATGGCTTGTTCTTTTTCTTTAATAGCACGTTGCAGAGCAGTAAGCTCTTTTTCTTTTTCTTGAATGCTTTGAGTCACCCCTAGCTTTTCTTCTTGCAAGTCTTCAATTTTTTGTTCTTTGTCATGGATGATTTGATTGGCTTTGGATAACAAATTTTTAGCTTCTTTGAGTTGAGTTTGAAGCTCTGCAATTTCTTTATCTTTTTTTGCAATGATGTTTTCTTGCTCTTTAATTTTGTTAAGGCTTGACTGAAGTTTTTCTTCTTTTTCTTTCACATTACCTGTGAGAAGCTGCAATTCTTCAGTCTTTCCTCTGATTGTTTGTTGGGCAGTTTCAATTTCCGACTTGCGCAAGTTTTCTTTTTTTGCGGCCAGAGAATGCAAAATCCATGCCATTAAGACACCACCCAACACAATACCTCCAATACCACTCAACGCAATTTCAAGATCAGCGAAAGCAAATAAATAAATTCCAAACATAAAATTATTCCCCTTTAAGTCTAAATAGAACTGTTTCTAGCCGATGTGATTATGATGATGTTTGTTGGAGCTGCTAAAACTTGGTTTCAGTAAAAACAAAGTTTGCTAAGGCTCTTTAGGAGGTTCTTCTTTTTCTTTTCGCGGTTCTTCTTTTTCTTTTCGCGGTTCGCCTGCTAAAGCCTCGGGATTGGCTGATTTTTTAGGAAATCCAAGGCCAGCTCCTGGGTTAGGATTAGTTGTTTTTTTAGGAAATCCAAGGCTAGCCGCTGGTTTTTTAATCAATCCAGAACCAGCGTCATCTGATTTTTTGGGCTCAAGTTTGAAAAAATAGGGTTTGAGTTTAGGTGCTTTTTTAATTCCTGGAAATTCACCCTTGCTTGTTTCTTCCGCAGGTGTTTCTGATCCAGACGCTGCTTGTTCTTCAGGCTTGGATTCAGCAGGTTTTGGCTGCGCTTCTGCAGAAGCAGGTGTGGAAGCAGTTACTGCAGGAGTGGCCTGCACAGATGCTGCTGGAACCTGCGCTGCTGGAGCAGGAGTAGCCTGCACAGATGCTGCTGGAGCCTGCGCTGCTGGAGCAGGAGTAGTCTGCACAGATGCTGCTGGAGCCTGCGCTGCTGAAGCAGGAGTAGCCTGGACTGCTGGAACCTGCGCTGCTAGAGCAGGAGTAGCCTGCACAGATGCTGCTGGAGCCTGCGCTGCTGGAATAGGAATAGCTTGGGCTGCTGGAATAGGAGTAACTTGGGCTGCTGGAACCTGCGCTGCTGGAATAGAAGCATCCTGGGCTGCTGGAACCTGTGCTGTTGGAGTAGGAGCAGCCTGGGCGAGAGGTTTGCCAAATTCCATCTCAAAATCTTTTTCTTCTGGTAAAGACGGCATGGGCATTTCGCTCTCTGGGACAGAAACTGCCTCTAGACTTTCTTCCCAATGGCTTTCTATAGCTTCGCCAGTTGCATCATTCACAGAAACAGCTTGCATAGTTGCTTCTGAAATTCTTTCTTCTATATGGGATAATTCTGCAAGCTTAGGTTCTGGCTTAGGCTCGGGTGCAGATGGAGCATGGGCTTCTTTGAGTTGTAGTTCTCGGGTAACACGTTTGCGTATATGCTCAAATGCTTCATCCAAGTATGGCATATTTTCAATAGAGGTCGGCGACATTTTAGTTTGGAATTTTTTCCGAGCTGTGGCTAGTACAGGTTTTAAGTCTTCATAAAAGGTACCTCTTTGGCAAGCCAGCCGAATCTCATCAGCAAAAGCAACTTCAATTTCATGCACAATGTCATTAGCAACACGTTTGCCTCTTCGATGTTTAATTACATCCACAGAGTCTGTGGCCGTAGCCATCATACTGCTTTGCAACATTGATTCTTCTTCAGCTTGTGGTTCCAAGATTGGCTCTGCGTCTATTGGTTCTACAACTTCTTCTGCCGCGTATGCAACATCAGATTGGATAGCCGCTAAAGATGGTTTCTTTTCTTGGGAGGTTAATCCCAATAATTTTCCTAAATCTAGCAAGAGTTCAGCGTAGCTTTGATAGCGTTGGATTGGATCAGGGGCAAGCATTTTTTCTATAATATGCTGCAACCCCTCTGCAGCATTTTCCGGCTTGATTGGAAAAATAGAAAACGCTTTTTTTTGATGTTGAGCCTGGATTTCTTCAACTGTGCTTCCCACAAAGGGCAGAGTCCCCATTAGACTTTGGTATGCTATTATGCCTAAAGAATATATGTCAGATCGAATATCAGCTTTTTTCTTTTGCCATTGCTCCGGCGCTAGATATTGTGGCACGGTTGGAGGTAAGCATCCATCCACGGCCACAAATTGAACAGAATCTGTAATAATGATGTTGGATGGCTTCAAATTACGATGAATTAAGCCAAGCTCTGCTGCTGTAGCTAGGCCACTGGCTACTTGATATAACATAAGAACAATATCTGTACCATTCATTGTTCCATGATTTAGGCGTTCTTCTAAGGTTTCGCCAGGAATCATTTCACGCACAACCAATCCTTTGGCCATGTCTATGCAATATACCTTGTTCCAATGTGGATGTTGAATGAGAATACTACGTTCTAATTGTAGTAAAAAATGCTTAAGAAAAGCTTTATTTTGAGCAATGACACCTTCCAACGATTTGACCACAGATGCACCCAACGACGGATGGCTTGCAGAGTACAGAGTTCCCAGTGCACTTTTGCCTAATATATTTTGCTTGATAAATTGATCGGGTGTAATTTTAGGCTTTTCTGCAGGTGTCATGCTAGCAAAAAGCTCTTGTACTTCTAGTTGCAAATCTTTGAGTTGGTTTCTTGTGATCAAATTTGTTGTATCAAGTATGCTTGCTAAACTAACCATCTTGCCTTTACTTTGATTTAAATAGAATTGGCATAATGGTTTATGTATTGCTTTATATGATATTAAGCCTTTTTCTAAAATAGATTTTAACAAAAAAATATCTTCATGGGTAGGCATTGGCATTCGCCTTAAATTTGGTTAAAATTTGGTTGTGTTCTAGCGGCAATATGCAAATTTCATCCAAAAACATGAGGGAAATTTTAGCATATTTTAGGAATTCTGTCAAAATATTTCAATGGTTCTTGCATATTATCCTATTTTTGATAGAATTAAGAAATTGTGCTTCTATGTTTAAGCATCAGGTAACTTAGGACTTTTTTATGAAAATTGTGATTACAAACGAGCAAGATTTTGTAGCCGTAGATGAAAAAAATATTAAAACAATTTTGAATTCTCTGCCAAGTATTCCTAAAAATTTTCGATTGTCTATAGTATATCTCAACGATGCTGAGATTGCCAAGTTGAATGAAAGATATCTCAAGCATGAAGGCCCCACAGATGTTTTGGCATTTTCTTATAGCTCCCAAGAAGGAGAAATTTTAGTTTCCGGTGAAACTGCCCTCAGGGAAGCTACTGAACGTAAGATTGAACCACAAGGAGAGCTGCTACTCTATACAATCCATGGACTTTTGCATTTAATGGGGTATGATGATCATACTGTAGAAGAAGCGACTACGATGCATGCAATTGAAAAAAAGACACTGCTTGCCGCAGGTTATTCTTGGAATTGGGATGAACCAATCGAAGCAAAACCTTAATTTGAAGGAAATAAGTATGGAGAAAGAAGCAAAAATTTATGTGGCAGGCCATCGGGGATTGGTAGGATCAGCCATTTTGCGTACGCTTCAAGCACAAGGGTTTCATAATGTATTGACCCGCACAAGGCATGAGTTAGATCTAACTCAACAGCTTGCAGTAAAACAATTTTTTTATGAACAAAAACCTGATTATGTATTTTCATCTGCGGCAAAAGTAGGAGGCATTTGGGCTAATCATACCCAAAGAGGAGCCTTTATCTATGAAAATCTCATGATTGAATGCAATCTTGTTCATGCAGCCTATCAAGCAGGTGTAAAAAAGTTGCTTTTCTTAGGAAGTTCTTGTATCTATCCCAGAGATGCGCCTCAACCCTTAAAAGAAGAATATCTACTCTCTGGTAAGTTAGAGGCTACCAATGAACCTTATGCAATTGCAAAAATTGCTGGTCTTAAATTATGTGAATCGTACAATATTCAATATGGAACTAATTTTATTTCTGTAATGCCCTGCAACCTATATGGTACTCATGATAACTTTGACCTCACAAGCTCACATGTCTTGCCAGCGTTGATTCGCAAATTTCACGAAGCCAAATTGAATCCAAAATTACAGCCTGTGGTACTATGGGGCACAGGCACACCTCGGAGAGAATTTTTATATGTAGATGATCTTGCACAAGCCTGCGTTTTTTTGATGGAGAAATATAACGAAAATCAGACCATCAATATTGGTATGGGACATGACATCAGCATTGCTGAGCTGGCCCAATTAGTTCAAAAAATTGTTGGATATCAAGGGCCGGTTGTCTGGGACCATACAAAGCCAGATGGTACCATGCAAAAATTATTGGATATCAGCAGGCTTCTAGCATTGGGATGGAATGCCCAGACTACTTTAGAAAATGGAATTCGTCAAACATATCAGTGGTATTGTCAGAATCCCAAGTAGGCAATCTAGCTTAGAAAGGTATTTCATGCTTAATATAGAAAAAATTCAAGCAGAATTAGCATTGGAGAACAGTGATGGGTGGCTTTTTTACAATTTTCGTGACCTAGATCAATCTGCAACCCATATCTTAGCTATGCCTTTGGATCGGATGCTCACACGAAGATGGTTTTATCTGATCCCTCAGCGCGGAGAGCCTGTGAAATTGGTGCATCGAATTGAGCCAAATGCGTTGGAGCATTTACCAGGCAGCAAACGCATGTATTCAGGCTGGAAGCAATTGCATCGCGAACTATGGAATATCCTGAGCCCATTGAAACGCATTTGTATGCAATATTCTCCCATGAATGCAATCCCTTATGTATCGTATGTGGATGCAGGTACCTTAGAGCTAGTGCGCAGCACAGGGGTAGAGGTGCATTCATCGGCGAACTTGATCCAATCATTTGAAGCAGTATGGCCCCCGGAAGGGATCCAAAGTCACGAAAATGCTGCACAAGCTTTACGCAGAATTGTGCATGAAGCATTTGCGCATGCTGGATCCGCTGTCAAAGAGCAACGTACCCTTACAGAATATCAATTACAGCAGTTTATTCTCGATAAATTTAAACAAGAAGGACTGATTTGCAACCACCCGCCTATTGTTGCCGTTAATGAACACAGCGGAAATCCTCATTATGAGCCACTTCCAGAGTCAAGCAGCTTGATCAAAGAAAACGACTTTCTGTTGATTGATCTATGGGCTAAATATACATTCCCTAATGCTATCTATGCAGATATTACTTGGGTTGGAGAACTGGCTAAGACAGTGCATCCTAAGCATGTCGAAATCTTTACTATTGTCCGCAATGCACGAGATGCTGCTTTACGGCTCATTCAGGAACATTTTGCAGCCAATAAACCCATTGCTGGATATCAAGTGGATAATCAAGCCAGAGAAGTGATCGAACAAGCTGGCTATGGCCAATATTTCGTCCATCGAACAGGACATAGCATTGGACAAGAAGACCACTGGAAAGGCGTAAATATGGATAACTTTGAGACAAGAGATGAACGTAGGCTGATCGAAGGCATTGGCTTCTCCATTGAACCAGGCATTTATCTTCCAGACTTTGGCGTGCGTTCTGAAATCAATGTCTATATCCATAATCATACTCCATACGTTTCTGCCCTACCTAGCCAAAATGAAGTGATCCCTATTTTAGCATAGCAAAAAGCCTAGGATATTTTCATGAACAAAACCCTGAGCAAAATCATGCTCAGGGATACTCATTTTTTTGTGTGCATGAGGGCATCAATGCCAAAGATTATTATCCAGTCCGGGCCCAATCAGGGCTTAGAGTATACGATTGGCGCTCAAGCCATTCTAGGCCGGCAAAGTGAAAATGAAATTCCTCTTGCAGACACGCGGGCTTCTCGCCAGAACAGCAAAATCTTCTTGGAACACAATATCTACTATATAGAAGATATGCAAAGCCGTAATGGAACATTGCACAATGGCCAAAAGATTACAAAGCAACAACTGATTTCCGGAGACTGTATACAAATTGGCGAGACTGTGATGCTGTTTCTGAGCGATGAAGAGGCTTCGGCTGAAAGTAAGTCAGCGAATGGATCAAAAGTGAGCGCGCCTGTTTTTCCAGAAGTGAGCGCGCCTGTTTCTCCAGAAGTGAGCGCGCCTGTTTCTCCAGAAGTGAGCGCGCCTGTTTCTCCAGAAGTGAGCGCGCCTGTTTCTCCAGAAAGTAAAGTAGCAGATGAATCAGCAGTGCCCGCTTCTTCAGAAAGCAAGTTAGGAGATATAGAGGCATCTCCCCAGCTTCTGGAACAAAAGCCGCTTGCCTTGAAGCCAGAAGAGCATTTTGATATACCAGCATTAGCCGAGATTGTCTTAGATAGACCGATTGCTCGTCTAGCTGTGGATGCTGGCTCTAAGAAGCCAGAGTTAAAGCCTATGCAGCAAGAAACAGGATTGTCACCTATTCAGCAGCAGCCTGATTTGGTTCCTGCCCAGCAAAAACTTGCTTCGGCATCTCAGCAGAAGCTGGATGCCGGCCCTATTCAGCAAACGTCTAACTCCAGGCCTATCCAGACAAATTTAGCGCTTATTCAGACAGAGCCATCTTTAGCTAAACAGCCGGCCAACGCAGATGGCCTCTTGTATAAAAAAAGGCGTATTTTAGTTTCGGCCAAGCAAAAACGGTCGAGTTTTTGGGACCAAGCTTCTCCTTTGCAACGCATCAAACTTTCATTGGGTATGTTAGTTGTTTTGGTTTGTTTAGCTTTTGCTTCACGGTGGATTACGTTATGGTTGCTTCGTTAAATTTGCATTCTTCTCATTTTTTGCAGCAATTATCTTGGCTCGTTGAGCAAATCAAACGACGATTGATGGATCGGCCCAAAACCATTCACTCTAGCCAAGGCCAAACGAGCTTGGAGTTTCTGGAATATCGTGGGTATGTACCAGGCGATGACTTTGGCCGTATAGATTGGCATGTCTGGCAAAGATGGCAAGAATTTTTTGTCAAAGAATACGCAGTGGTCGTGCCTAGACATTGGACAATTTGCCTGGATATTTCTGCATCTATGTCGTTGTATCATAAATTTGAAATTGTTCAGCAGATTGCAGCGGCTTTGATGTATGTCGCATTGCACTTGGGAGACAAAGTCAGTTTTTTCATCATGCCTATGTCTCAAGGCCAATTTTTTCGATATTATGGAAAATCACAAACCATGACGATGCTTTCCATGTTGGCCAGCCTTCAGCCCAATGTACGTACTCCAAATTGGGCTGTCCCTGCATATCTTCCTTATCTCACCCAGCATAGTAAAGCAGTTGTTTTGAGTGATTTCTATGATCCAGTGTATTTTGAATTTTTACCTTGGTTACGCAAAAAAAATATGGCTGTCGTGGCAGGGAAAATCATGGCTGAAGAAGAGAAAAGCCCAAATTGGAGAGGGACTTGGATATTAGAAGATGCAGAAACCGGTGCTACCCAAATCATGGACTTGTCACAAAAATGGCAACAGCAGTATCAACAACGATTGCAACAGCATCAACGCCATTTTGAGGGATTTTGCCGGCAATATCATATTCGAACAACTGAAATTCTTACTTCTGAGACATGGTTAAACAAAGTAATTTCTATTTCGAAATGGCTTGGCCTGATTCGTTGAATTGGAGAAAAACATGATGCAGTTTGCGCATAGTTGGTATTTATGGCTGATCGGGTTTGCCACATTGTTACTTTTCTGGAAATGGGCAACTCGGCCTAAACGGCTTTTAGTGCCTTGGCTTGGACTTTGGCACACACCAACCTTGCAGGCAAAATGGGTCAATCGCCTGCGTTCACCGTATGCTGAAGCTGTTTTTTGGTGGCTTTGTGCATGTTTGTTGCTTGTGGGAATTGCGCAACCTTTTAGCTTGAAAAAGCAGCCTCATTGGATCATTCTCTTAGACAACAGCATGAGTATGCTGGTGCAAGAAGACCATGGTGCACGATGGGACAAAGCCAAAGAACTATTACATAGATATATCGGCCAGGCAGGTTTAGATCGTATCACTTTTGTGCTCACAGCACCGAATGCACATTGGACAACTGGATATGGATGGGAATTGATGCAAGTTCAACAACAACGAGGCAGTATAAAAGAAGCAGCAGAATTAGCAGTATCCCTTTGTGCAGAGCCATACCAACTGGCCGTTGTGACAGATGGCGCAGACGAAAATTGGAACACCATGCTGCCTTGGCTTGTCCAGCAATGCCCAACTGCTCAAATCCATATCGTAGGTCAAACAGACCAAAACTTAGGAATTATGATCCAGCATATTGACCAGGGCACTCCTTGGGAGTGTAAAGTGAAAATTACCAATGCTAGCCAAACCCATCAAGAAAATCAGCTTTGCTGGTCTTGGCAAGAGGCTAATGGATTGGAGCAACATGGGCGCATAGATATTGTGCTAAAGCCGCTTGAACAAACCACTGAAACAATTCAATGGATGCCGCAACTTTCTCAAGGAAAATTGCGTTGTTGGTTACAAAAAAGTGATGTTTTTCTTTTAGATGATGTAGCAGAATGTATTATAGGTGTTTTAAAACTCAGGGTATTGTTAGTTAGCCAAACTCCCCAGCCGCATGTCTTGGCTGCTTTAGCAAGCTATCCTGAGCTAGTTGACCAAGAAAACAGCTCTTGGTGTAAGACCTTGGAACAAATATCTCAAGATCATGCGTATGATTTAATCATTTTAATGAATCCAGAAGAACGCTGTTCTTTACCAGTTGGAAAATTTTTGATATGGGGCACGATATGGCCAGAAATAGCTCCTTATTTAAAGGAAAGATCTGAAAATCCCAAAATATGGAAGTGGAATAGCAATCATCCACTTTTGGAAGATATTGATTTTTCTTTCTTAACTATCCGCAGAGCATGGAATTGTACTCTGGCGGCGAATCAAATTGCAAGCGGAAATGCAGGCTCTTTGATTGCTGAAATACATTTTGGGGATGCAAATTGCATCTATATTGCATTTTCTTTAGCAGATTCTAATTGGCAATTTCTTGCCTCTTTTCCAATTTTAGTTTATAATGTTATGGTATGGGCAACCCAACCAAATGCACAAAACGCAAATTTTCAGATTGTCCATGTTCCTGGAACACAATCTCGGATTGCTCCTCTGGCTTGGAATGCAAGCATGCAACCTGATCAACCAAGTGCAGAAATTCGAGAATATTATAATTCTAGCTATACTCAACTCGTTTTTATTCTTATTCTTATGAAAAGTTTTTATAGGATGAAAAAATGCAAGAAAATATCCTAGTCATAGCACCTATTTGCACTGAAGGAGAAGTGGACATCAAAGCCGTGCATGGACTGATGGATATTCTGGTGATGAATATCCGGGTATGCAGCAATGTGATTGTAAAGGCTCCGCTTTTTTTAAGCGGCCCGGAAGAAGGAGAGAAGGAGTTATGGACTTGGCCTTCTCAACTCCCCATCGAAAACTTGCTACAGATGTTGACGCATTTTGATGCACAAAGTAAGTTTGTTTTAATACCTACAGTGAGCAGCATACGCAACAATTATTTTTCCATAGAAATCAAACTATGGGATATTGCCAATGAAATAGAACTCTATCAAAATGCTTGGACTGGTTCTTTGTTGCAAAGCGTTCATAATTTGAAAAACTGTATCCGGCCTCTTATTTTGGCGATGGAACAACCATACGTTGAAAAAGCAGAGCAAGCTGAAAAATGGCCTATCACAAACAATGCACGAGCATTAGAACTATTGCTGCATTCCATTTATAGAATCAATTGCTTTCAAGCAGATGAAAATAAAGATTTCAATACCATTTTAAGTAATTTGGAAAAAATTTTAGAGTGGGACCCTAAGTTAGATCTGGCAGCATATCGTTTGCTTGGCTTTATTGAAGATTTGCTACAAAATCCTCTATTACCAGGGGATGCTTATACAAGATCTCTTGAAATTTTGAAAAAATTGGAACAAAATGAGGAATTTTCGGGCGAGATTTTTTTAGTCATAGCCACGATTTACCATTATTTAGAAGATACAAAAAATTTCCTGCGCAATCTTAACCGTGCCAAACGCAAAAGCCCCAATAGTGTAGAAGTGGTTCTGGCCATGGGCAATTATTACGAGCAAACAGAAAAATTAGACAAAGCCTTAGTGCTATATCAGCAGTATCTCAAGCGAAATCCTCATGGCTCCCATATGATCACGCACAATATTGGCACCGTATATGCAGAAATGGGAAATTTAGAAAAAGCTGTGGTATATTGGCTACAAGCATTAAAGAAAAATCCTTCTAGTTCAGGTACTTATATTAATTTGATGAACGCTTATTTTGAAATGCAACAATATGGTCAAATGTGGATTGCATTTGAAGAAAGCTTGAAACATCCACCCATTCCATGGGCCTCTTATGATTGCTGGATTCGGAATTTAGAAAAATTGGGAGATTATAATCCAGTGATAGGGTCCTTTCGGGACTATATGGATCAGCATCCAGAAGATGCTGGTGTATATTTATATTTAGGGCTAGCTTTGCAAAAGCAAAGGCAAAAAAGACAAGCATTAAATATTTGGCAACAAGGACTTAAAGTTAGTCAAGAAACTTTATTTCAAGACTTTTTATGCCAAGAAATCTTATCCAGCAAAATTAGCAATTTTGAAACAAAATTTGTAGAAGCTGGAGAAAAAATTGTGCAAGGCAAGCCAAAAGAAGGCATGGCTTTTTTGCAAGAATGTACCTTAGAAGTCCCTGAATTTTGGCCCGGTTGGTTTTTTCTAGGCCGTGCATACTCTCGCTTAAACCAATATGAAGAAGCTTTTGAATCATTTGAACGCGCTGCTAAAATCGTTCCTAATAATCCACTCATCTTGACAGAATTGGGTGTAGTTGGCATGTTGCTGGAAAAAACAGAGATTGCGTTAGACTGCTTTCAGCGTGCGGCTATGCTTTCGCCTCAAACACCAGATTATCTTTCTAATCTAGCTTTGGCATTTATCGAATCCAATCATTTGGAAAACGCAGAGTGGGCCATTCAACGTGCTTTGGCCATGAGACCTAAAGATTCGGTATGTAAAAAAATTAAAAATATGATTGATAATATTCAATTGCATGGATTATGGGAATTGGCAAAGCAAATGCAGCCTAAACACAAGACATCTCGACCCAAAAAACATAAAGGGCCAAAGACAAAAAAGCAGGATTCGCAGGATTCCTAATATCATGCTGGCAAAACTCTGAGCTTTAAAACTTGGCTTTGAAATGGAATTTTTCTATGAATATAGAAGTAGGCACACAAATTGGCAAATGTGAAATTTTGGAGAAATTGGGTGGGGGAAGCCATGGGACTGTGTATAAAGCAAAGCATCTTTTTTTGCATAAAACAGTTGCCTTAAAAATATTAAATATTCCCAAAGAAGGTGGCAAAATTTGGGAAGCAGTGCTTGCAGAAGTTCGTCTAGCAGCCCAGTTGGAACATCCCAATATTGTTTCAATATATGATATGGGAGCAGAAGAAGATATATATTATATTATCATGCAATTTATTGATGGTATCACACTTGGGGATATGATTCAAAAACAAGGCCATTTGCCTATAGATATAGCCCTTATTATGGCACAGGAAGTGGCCAAAGGCTTGCAAATTGCACATCTTAAAGGGATATTACATAGAAATTTTAAACCCAGCAATGTTTTAATCTCAACCAATCAAGAAATCAAAGTTTCAGATTTTGGAACAGCCAAGGCTGTGGAAAACAGCCCCATCTATGGATCACCGCTGTACGTATCCCCAGAAGAAGCTATGGGAAAACCAGATATAGATTGTAGAGCTGATCTATATGCTTTAGGTGCTGTGCTTTACCATGCACTTACAGGGCAGCCTCCTTATCGAGACCAAGACATAGTTGCTCTTTTACAACAGCATATATCAGGCTCCATTCCATCGCCGAAAGCCTTGATGCCTGATATCCCTGATGAATTAGACCAAACCATTGCAAGACTTCTTGCAAAAAAACCTGGGGATCGTTTTAACTCTGCACTAGAATTATTAGAAACATTGGATGTGATCAAAAGCGATCTTACCATCCGAAAGAGATCCAAAGCAAATCAATTAGCAAAATTAGGCGGGATTGCGAGCACAAACCGCAGAATTCGCAAGGATCATACCTCGGGTTCAGACCCTTTTGCCCGGCGCTTGCCCCCTATGCCCAAAGAACTCTCCCGACGAACATTGGGAAGTGATGAGGAAAAGCGCGATCCTAACTTGGAACCCGCTGAAATTGGGCTTGAAACAGCTTCATTCCACCCCGATGCTTCGGTGAGGAAAATGATGCTTTCAAAAGTAACTGAAATCAAGCCCATTGCTAGCTCTCCGGGCCAGTCAGATTTACAAACATCTGTAGAAGCAAAGCCCAAGTTTGGTCAAATTCCTGGCTTTGAAGCAAAACCGCGGATAGAAATGCAACCTTCCTTTGAAGCTAAGACTTCTTCCCCAACGTACAAAGCAGAGCCAACAGAACCTAAGACTCCAGCACCTTCCCCAACGTATAAAGGAGAAGCAACAGAACCTAAGACTCCAGCGCCAAAGACTCCGCCACCGTCGTACAAAGCGCCAACAGAACCTAAGATGCCAGCGCCGAAGACTCCGCCACCGCCGTATCAACCAGAGCCAACAGAACCTAAAAAACAAATTGAACTGCCCAATATTCCTACAGCCGAAGAAGCAAAATTTCAGACAGAACCTACGTTAGCGCCTATTGGACTAGGCACTAAAAATAAGCCAGAGCTTAGAATAACAACGAAGCGCCTAGATACTTCTAAGCCTGCAAAAGAAGAACACGCACTCAATGGTTCAGAAAGCCGCGCTGCTGCGCCTTTAATTGCAAAACCATTTGAACTTAAGCCAATCATTCCTAATTGGCCTATCGCAGAGACAACACAAGAACCAAGTCCTAATAGCGAAGCAGTAAATCCCAATCGTCCTATTTTTCAAAAATTGCCCAATGTTTTGCCAGCTCTTCCCAACATGCCTGTGAATCCAGGAGAAGTCACGCTATTTAAGGCCACCAAAATTGCATCTACTCCGAGCCCTTTTTCCAAACCACCTGCAAATGAAGAAATAAAGCCTATCTCAGTATCATCTGATCCAAAAGCAAAAATTCCCTGGAGCCAAAAAACTTTAGAACCACAAATTTCTGAGCTTGATAAAAGCCCTCAGCCCGAAATACCATCGCCCGAAATACCAAGTCCTAAACAAGAGACTAGTAAACCTACTGAGAAAACAGGTCAAAGCAAAACTAGATCCATTGGTGTGGTTAGCCCTAGTGTGGTTACGCCTGTGCTCAATTCTCCAATCCGATCAACATCTATTGTTCCTTCTAAACCTCAAGAAAACGAGCATGAAGAAACACCTGAAAATGTTGAAACAGAAGCATTTGACGATCACCATGTTTTATGGGTTGCGCTCATCCTCTTTCTTCTAGCAGTGGGAACTTTAATTATCTGGATGATTTTTCCAAAACCTGAGCCTGTGCTGATGCATCCAAAACTTTCAGAATATTTGGCTCGCAATGATTTTCAAGCTGCTAGAGACTATCTAAACGACCAACGTTTGCAAATGCCTGAAGTAGATTATCAAGCTTGGCAAGGCAAAATTCAGATGGCTGAAAGAACTTATTATGACCAAACTTTAGGCAATAAAGGCTGGTTTGGTGAAGTCATGCCAGAAGGAATGAGCCGTACTTTAGAGCGTGGATATTATATATGGGAAAAAGATAAAAGCATCATGGTCTTTGTCCCAGAAGGTGAATTTTGGCGTGGTCATGATAAGCGACGCAAAGATGAAAAACCAATAAAACGAATCCAAGTTGCAGGCTTTTATATGGACAAATATGAACTCACAGCTATGCAATATCAAGCATTTTGCCAAGCTACAGGATATGTTCGAGGGAATTCCCTGCACGAAGCTGAAGAACCTGTTGCTGGTATTACTTGGGATGATGCTGTGGCTTATGCAAAATGGGCTGGAAAAAGGCTTCCGACAGAAGCAGAATGGGAAAAAGCAGCCAGAGGCGGGCTGAATATCCCAGATTGGAGGTCCTCTATAGTGCCAATCCCATTCATTAAAAATTCATCTCCTCAGCGCTCCTATCCTTGGGGAGAAGAAAGTCCAGATGCCCAAAATCGTTATCGTTGTAATTATCGCCAAAGCCATCGTGCTTATGATGGATATGAAAATATATCCCCAGTTGGGCAATTCCCTCTAGGAGATTCCCCATATCGTTGCAGTGATATGGCAGGTAATGTATTGGAGTGGTGTTTTGATGGATATGATGAACAATATTACTCTTCAAGTCCTGTGAAAAATCCAAAAGGTTCCAGCAAATCCACGACAAAAGTCTGTCGTGGTGGAGCATTCGATGTATTTAGTGATGATGTCTCTTGCACACGCCGATGGTATTATCAGCCCAAATTGCAATACGATAATCTTGGAGTACGTTTTGCAAAATAAATAGCATTTCAAATGCCATTAAGATAAGCGTTACCTCTTTTTATGTAATATATTGCGCTCTTTTCTGAGAGCCGCAGGGCTGAGCCGAAAAAAGCGCTGCATTCTCAACGAAGTTTCTCAGCTCAAGCCCAATGCTGTTAAGATAAGCGCTAAACTATGTGATGCGAACCGTCAACCTTGAAATGAAAGACATTGGGCTTAACCTACCAGATCAAGCCTGAAAAATTTGGAGGCGCACACTGTTGTGCGGAATTTTGATGAATTACATGAGCAACCGTGAACTATTGATGAAATGTGTCGAAGAAAATGCCTTGGATTTGAGCAAAGTAGATGAAATCCTAAAAGCAGTGGAAGAAAACGATTTATCTTTGGACCAATTTGTGGTACAAAGAGGGTATTTAAGCGAAAAACAATTCTTGCAAATTTGTTCCAAAGAGTTAGATTTACCATTTTTTGAGAAACTAGAAGCCAGCAAAATTCGTATTCCAGAAGAATATTGCGAAAAAGTTCCCATTCATTTCTCTCGCCAATATACCTTGATGGCCATTGGCAAAACAGATGCTAGTTATCAGATTGCAACATGCACTCCTTTGCTCATGCACCCCATTGATGATTTGACAAATTTGTTGGAGGGTGGTTTTGTTGATATGGTGCTCGCTCCTAGGGCAGAAATTGTTGCTTTGATCAACAGTTCCTATAAACAAAATCTAGATGGAGCAATTGGAGGCGAGGAAAGTGAAACTCCAGAGTCTAGCAATGTAGAAGATAAAGATAAACCTATTGATGACCCCAACCAACCTTTGATCATTCGTATCGTTAATAATATCATCTTGGATGCAGTTCGACAACGTGTGAGCGATATTCATTTGCAACCTTACGAAGAGAAACTTCAGGTACGATATCGCATTGATGGCATCTTATATGATGTTCAATCTGTGCCCAAACGTTACCAAGATGCTGTGATCAACAGAGTCAAAGTCATGGGCAAAATGGATATTGCAGAACGCCGCTTGCCGCAAGATGGCCGCAAAAGCATCAAAATGGGCGATGCTGAGGTTGACATTCGTATTTCCTCGGTTCCAACATCTCACGGAGAAAGAATTGTAATGCGGTTGTTGGACAAATCAGCGCGGTTGTATGGACTGGATGAAATTGGGCTAGATAGCAAAAACCTGAAAATCGTGGAACAATTCATTCATTATAATCATGGAATTATGCTCGTCACAGGTCCTACGGGTAGTGGAAAATCAACCACTTTGTATGCAGCCATCACGCGCCTTAATTCCATTGAAAAAAACATCATCACCATTGAGGATCCTATTGAATATAACCTGCATAATATTAGCCAAATCCAAGTTTCTGAGAAAAAAGGATTGACTTTTGCAAAAGGCTTACGCACACTCCTTCGCCAAGACCCTAATATCATCATGGTAGGCGAAATTCGCGATGAAGAGACAGCAAGAATTTCTATCCAGGCGGCTTTAACAGGACATATGGTGTTTTCAACACTGCACACCAATGATTCTTCAAGTGCCATCACCCGTTTATTGGATATCGGAGTTGAACCTTTCCTTGTCTCGTCTTCTTTAATTTGTGTGATTGCGCAACGCCTTGGCCGTAAGATTTGTGCAGGCTGCAAAACTGAGTATGAACCTAGTCCTTCAAAAGTACAAGCCATTGGTCTTCAACCCAGTGATTTAGGCACCAAGGGAGTTTTATTTAAAGGCAGTGGTTGTGAAAAATGCATGCGCACTGGATATAAAGATCGCCTTGGTTTATATGAAATATTGCCGATTACAGAAAAAATTCGAGAGCAAATCATGAGCCGCGCAAGTGCCAACGTCATCAAACAAGACGCGATCAAACGAGGGCTAAAAACATTGCGCATGGACGGAGCCAAGAAAGTGCTAGACGGAGTGACCACAATTGATGAAGTGCTCCGTGTCACCCAAGTAGATACACTTTAGAGAATTATAACTTTTTTACGAAGTCTTCAGCTCAAGCCAAATGCGGTCTTTTCTGATAGCCGCAGAGTTGCGCCACAAAAGCGTTGCATTCTGAATGGAGTTCTTCGGCTCAAGCCTACGGCTACGCTGATGTCATGTCTCAAGCTAGCGATAACATTTTCACAGATCAATAGTTAAAAGAATGGGAATGTTCACAAGAATGCGCCAGGTATATCCTGGCGCTATGGATGAACAGAGATTCGCTGGCAAGTTTGCCTGGTCTGTTCACAAGAATGCGCCAGGTATATCCTGGCGCTATGGATGAACAGGGATTCGCTGGCAAGTTCGCCTGGTCTGTTAACAAGAATGCGCCAGGTATATCCTGGCGCTATATGGGCAATGTTTAAGATTTGGTTGGCTTCCAACCGTATTTTTTGATAAATTTATCCACTCTACCTGCGCTGTCCACCAATTTTTGTTGGCCAGTGAAGAATGGATGCGAATGGCTGGAAATTTCCAAACGAAAGAGAGGATATTCTTTTCCATCTTCCCAAACAACTTTTTCATTGCTTTTTACAGTTGAACGTGTAAGAAATGAAAATCCAGCAGCCGTGTCTTGAAAAACCACTGGACGGTAACTTTCTGGATGAATTGCTTTTTTCACAAATGTTCGGTGCTCTGTTTGATAAACAGCACCGCCTCCATTAAGTATTCTAAGCAGCACAAACTATTTTTTTTCTTCTTGAACTTTTTTGGCTGCCTTAGGCGGCTTGACTAAACCAGCACCGCGGAGGACTTGATAAACTCCGTTGCGGTCCATGGTCTTGAGTGCTTTGGTTGATAATTTGATACGTACAAATTTTTTAAGTTCTGGAACCCAAATCTTTTTGGTTTGAGTATTGGGTTTGAATTTGCGAGGGGTGATGCCAGTAGTTTTTAAACCTACACCACCTTTATATTTAGGAAGACCACGTCGCGCAATCATGCGGCCAGCGGTGGTTCTTTTTCCTGTGATTGCACAAACTCGGGACATTACTACTTTTCCTTCAGAGAAAAACTAAAATGCAATATAAATTATAACCTAAGTTGTCAATTTTCTTAGACTAACAACCGATTAATTTAGTATAATTAGCCAAATTATGCAATAGTATAAGCAAATAATCTATAAAAAGCAAGTAAAAAAATGGAGAGGAAAAAATTTTTGTGATCGTTATCCAAAGGTTGTACAAAGGATAGTCCATGCAACAGAAGCCAGTTTTAATCTACCATCACCTTACAAAGGCCACAGATGCTCAAGGAATCCATATCCATGAAATGTGCCGAGCATTCGAACGTTTGGATTGGGAAGTCCATAAGGCTGCTCTTGTCCAAAACGAAGCTTTAGGAAAAGATACTACTACGCAATTTAGCTGGCTGCAGCATTTTCCCAAATGGATGATTGAATTATTCAAAATTATCTATAATATTTTTGAAATTCGATCGCTCTATCGTTTAGTCAAAACATATTCCCCACAATTTATTTACGAACGATACTCTTTATATAATATAGCAGGCATTGTGGTAGCCTGGTGGTGTAAGTTGCCTTTAATTCTAGAAATCAATTCTCCTCTAGCATGGGAGGAAAAACAATATTCCCACTTAACTTGCTATTGGTTAGCCCAATGGATAGAAAATTTTCTCATCCATCACTCATTCAAAACCATTGCTGTGAGCCATGAACTCAAACGTAGTTTGGTAAAGTTAGGCGCACCCGAAGATAAAATTGTTGTCATTCCCAATGGCGTATATTTGCAAGAATATCCTGCACAAGTATATATCAATGACTACAAATTGCCTGATGTCAAAATCATCACATTTGTAGGTTGGTTTAGAACATGGCATCGCATACCAGAGCTGATCCATACCTTTGTGCGGCATAACATTTTCGAGCAATGCACCCAATTGTGGCTTGTCGGAGATGGCCCTGTGCGTAAAGAAATAGAAGCAGCCATTGCTCAATATCATGTTGAAAAATATGTTAAAATCACAGGGCCGATGGACCGACAAGAAGTGCGGAATATATTGCTACAAACCAGTATTGCACTTCAGCCTGCTGTGACACCATACGCTTCTCCGATGAAGTTGATCGAGTATATGGCGGCTGGCAAAGCGATTGTCGCCACAGATTTACCCAATATTCAAGAGCTCATCCAAGATGGTCATAATGGAATGCTATTCCCAGATGGAGACTGGGGTGCGTTATCCCAAAAAGTCGTCCATTTGCTCCATCATCCAGAGTTAGTGCTCCAATTGGGCAAGCATGCACGAGCGACCATTGAATCTCGTCCTTATACCTGGGACCAAAATGCAAAAGAAGTCTTAAGTATTCTTGGAAAATAGATGAGCCAAGAGACTTAGGTAGGCTATTTAAGCTATGCTAAATAAAAAATATGTAACGATACTCACATCATTACATTAAATTTTATTGTCAAATGTACATTTTATTGTTTTACATCAAACTTAAGATTTTTAGAAAGGGATTTTTATGCGCGTTTTTATTGCTATGCCCTTTTCCAAATCTTTTGATCTATATTGGCAAGCTATTCAGGAAATTTGCAAAAAGTATGAATTAGAGACATTCCGCGTTGATAAAAACCTTTCTTATGAGCGCAACATTGATATTGCCATTCGCAAGGAAATCTTGCAATCCGATTTTATGATTGCGCTATTGACAGGGGATCAAGTGGTGCAAATTCCCAATCCCAATGTTGCATACGAAGTAGGATATGCTCATGGAATTGGCAAAGAAGTGATCCTGCTTGCCGAATCTGTTCAGTGCCTTCCTTTTGATTTTAAGCAGCAGCGCACATGTTTGTATCAATCTGATATTGAAACTTTTAAGCAATTGCTTTCCCAAGAAATTGACCTTTTGAAACCCAAATTAGAAGCAGAAACACGAGAGAAACTGCGCAATTTCTTTGCTGAAATTTCAAGGTGCCTGAGCATCATTGTAGGACCTGAGTATCGTTTTTTCAAAGAAGCCATTGGGTACCAAGAAGACCGCATTTGGCACGGCATCTATTTTTTCAAAGACAAATATTTTTTGCAATACACCATCAGTTGTGGGGATGATCCAAGCAAAGTAGAGCTTCAAGTTTGGCTAGCAGATGACCAAATACGTGCTGAACAAAAAGCATTTATCCGAAGGTCTTATGATGAAATTCGCCGGTATCTAGGCTATGATGTTGCGATCTTCTTAGATGAAAAGAAGGGAATTGCTCCCATTAGCCTAGGAGCAAGCAAAAATTTGATTTTGCAAAGCATGGCTTTTGAAACCCGCAATCCAAGTACAAAAGAAGCCTTGACCGTGGCGTTAAAGCTCAAAACATGGATTGAAGTTTTGCAGCCTATTTTCGTTGAATTTGCAAAAATCAAAGGCATGGAATTGCCCACTACATAGGCAAAAGAGTGAACGTTATCCTGGGGCTTGCCATAAGCCCCAGGCTTTATTCTTCCGATATTTTCTGATTCTAACGAATTTTTGGAGACACTATGGAGCAGCATGGATATTACCGTTTTCCCGATGTTTGGCATGATACCATTGTGTTTGTCAGTGAAGATGACTTATGGCAAGTTCCAAGGCAAGGTGGGTTAGCCCAACGTTTGACCGCGAATCTTGCGGCTGTTTCATATCCTAAGATTTCGCCCAATGGGGAATGGATTGTGTATGCAGCGAGTGAAGAAGGGTATCGTGAGATTTATTGCATGCCTTTTTTAGGCGGCAGCCAAATCAGGCTGACTTTTTTAGGCACGTATAGCACGCCATTGGCTTGGAGCTCAGATAGCCAATGGATTTATTTTGCCTCGAATTTTGAAACGCCCTTTTATCCACTCAATTCAATTTATAAAGTTCACTTACAAGGTGGCGAGCCAATTCGTGTGCCTGTGGGCTATGCGAATCAAGTGAGTTTTGGCCCAAGCGCTGGATGCGTGATTGGGCGACATACACGCGATACATCACGATGGAAACGATATCGAGGCGGCAGAACTGGTGAAATTTGGATTGACCTCACTGGAAATTGCGAATTCAAGAAGCTCTTCTCGCTAGAAGCCAACCTCACAGATCCGCTTTGGATCCAAGACCGCATCTATTTTATCTCTGACCATGAAGGCATTGGCAATGTCTATTCTTGCGACCTCATGGGCCAAAATATGATCAGGCATACGCAACATCATGAATTTTATGTACGCAATCTCAGCAGCGATGGCCAAACTTTGATCTACCATACAGCCGCAGATTTATATACGTTGGACAAAGGAAGCCAAGACACCCATAAAGTGGCGATTCAATATCATAGCTCGCAAACACAAATTCAACGAAAATTTATCAAAGCTGCTTCGTACATCCAAGGCTATGATATTCAATCTCCAGGAACCCATTCTGCTCTTGCGATTCGAGGCAGGCCCGTTACTTTAGCACATTGGACCGGGCCAGTGCAAACGTGGGGCAAAAGCCATGGAGTTCGATATCGTTTACCGACTTGGCTTCATGATGGAAAAACTTTAGTTGTCACAAGTGACGAACTCGCTGGCGAAGATCACCTTTTTGTGATTTCTACTGAATCTTCATCTACCAAATTATTGCATAATATCCCATTAGGCATAGTCAAAGGCATTTTCCCATGCCCGAAAGATAAACGAGTTGCGATCACCAATCATAAAAACCAGCTTATCTTAGTGGATTGCCAAGCAGAAACCAGCCAAGTCCTAGACACAAGCTCTTATGGGAGGATCGCTCAAGTCAGTTGGAGCCCCGATGCTCAATGGCTAGTCTATGATTTTGCGATCAACCATGAATGCACAATCCTAAAGCTCTATGAACTTGCAACAGGCAAATCATATCCGCTGACTCCGCCTGTGCTCCATGATTTTAGCCCTGTTTTCTCCAGTGATGGAAAATATATCTTTTTCATTGGCCATCGAGTGTTCTATCCTGTGTATGATTCTGTAAGGTTTGATCTGAGCTTTATAAAATCTACCCTTCTCTATGCGATCATGCTCAAAAAAGATCTACAATCTCCATTTATCTTACAGCCTAAATCTCCTGCTGGCGATGAAAAAGATAAGGACAAAGATAAAAACAAAGACAAACCAAGAAGAAAACAAGATACGACCAATGCTCCCAAGCAAGAAAGCACGGATTCAGCAAAACCAAATGATGCACAAGAATCATCCACTGCTGCGCAAGCAACAGAAGCAAAACCATCGGATAAAAGTTCCAAACGAAAGCCTAAAGCAAAGGATAATGAAGTTAAGGTAATCATTGACTTAGACGGTATTCAGTCTAGAATTGTGCCTTTTCCAATTGAAGCTGGGATATATCATTCACTCAGTGTATATCAAAGTAAAGTCTTGTATTTAGAACATCCCAGACCTTGCAACCAATCAGATGAAAAAACATGGTATGATCGAGAGCCCAAAGCACAGGAAATCCTCAAATGTTTTGACCTGGAAAAATGCACCGAAGAAACACTCATCAAAAATATCACGAGCTATTGTCTAAGCATCAAAGCAAGCACCATAATGATCCGACAAGCCAATCGCTTATTTGTGTATAAAACAGGCGATAAGCCAAAAGAAAAAACTCCACCTGTCTATACCATTGAAGATGGAGAAATTGACCTGCGCAGAATCCAAATTTCTATCTTGCCAAAAGAAGAATGGCGGCAGATGTATCGAGAAGCCTGGTTGTTGCAACGCGAACACTTTTGGACTCCAGATATGAGCGGAGTGGATTGGGAATTGGTGTATCGCAGGTATTTGCCATTGCTCGATCGCGTAGGTAGTCGCGGCGAATTTTCAGATTTGATCTGGGAAATGCAAGGTGAGCTTGGCACATCCCATTGCTATGAATTAGGCGGCGATTATCGAGCAGGCCCTCGGTATGCAATTGGATACTTAGGTTGCGGATACCGTGTTCATGAATCCCAAAAAGGCTATGTTTTGGAAAATTTAATTTACGGTGATTCTGCGAAAAATAATGAATGTTCACCCCTTCTAGCACCTGGGATTAACATTCAAGCAGGCGATCATTTATTGGCTATTCAAGGAGTCCCTGTGCAAGCTGATAAAAGCCCTCGAGAGCTCCTTGTTGGTCTTGCAGGCCAAGAAATCACGCTCACAGTCCAACGACCAGGCGAGAAAAAAAGCCGCAATGTTGTTGTCAAGACCCTCAAGGATGAGGATCCTCTGCGTTATAGAGCTTGGGTTGAACAAAATCGTCGCTATGTCCATGAAAAAAGCGAAGGCAAATTAGGGTATGTCCATATCCCAGATATGAGCGTACATGGCTTTGGAGAATTTTATCGTTACTTCCTTGCCGAATCTCAATATGAAGCTTTGATTGTAGATGTACGATATAACACAGGAGGCCATGTTTCTGAATTATTATTGGGGAAGCTCTTACAAAAGCCTATGGGATATAAAAATTCTCGTTGGATTCAGGACCCTTACCCATATCCACATTACACGGTCATGGGGCCTATTGCCTGTCTTTGCAATCAATATACTGCCTCAGATGGCGACATTTTTAGCTATGCTTTCAAACGCCTCAACCTAGGCCCTTTGATTGGCAAACGTACCTGGGGTGGAGTCATTGGTATCACAGCCCAGTATTCGCTTGTAGATGGCACCATCACCACACAGCCAGAATACCCCATTTTTTTCCCAGGCATAGGATGGGGTGTTGAAAATTATGGAGCAAGTCCAAGCATTGAAATTGAAGTATCGCCCAAAGATGAAAATATCGGACTGGATCCACAACTTGATCATGCGATTGCTGTTCTTAGAAATCAATTGGCCTTAGAGCCTGTGCAAAAACCAAAGCTATCTTCTTCTATCCAATGATAGCAGCCTGGTTCAACAATGCTTGAACCAACAAAGAATCATGTATCTCACCGCTCAACTTTAACGGAAATGGTTATGAGCAATATATTGCAGTTGGAAAATATTGTTTGTGTGCCTGTGATTCATGGCCGATGCGCTTTTGCACAAGAAGTGCGGCGTGTGTTTCTTCAAGATCGCTATGATTGTGTGGCTGTTGAATTACCAGGTTCACTGGCTGCTTCTGTGCAAGAAGCAGCCGAGCATTTGCCTTTGATCAGCGCAGTGGTATATCGAGAAAGCGTAACCGGATATTGCTATGTGCCAATAGAGCCTGGTGAAGGCATTATGGAAGCCATTCGGTTAGCATTGCGCGAGCGCATTGCTATTGCTTTTGTGGATATGGAAACCGAAACATTTGCTGCGCTGAGTCCTGCTTTACCTGATGAATACGCCATGACTCAGGTAGGATTGCCTGCCTATTATGAAAGTATGCTCGGGTATTTACCCACACCTGCGCCTGGGTCCTGGCAAGATCAGCGTGAATCCTGGATGGCAAATGAACTTAGGCATTTGCAACAAGAATTTGATAAGATTTTATTTGTATGTGGCTTGGCCCACTGGCAGGGAATCCGCCGTCATCTTCAAGATAAAACACCCAGGCCGGCCTCGCACGTTCATCCAGAATACACTCCTCAGATTTATGCTGTGCATTCGGACAGCATCTATCTCACCACAGGCGAAATTCCGTATATTACATTTTTATATGAAAAAAATCGCTATGATCCAGACCTCAAGTCATTTGATAAATGCGATGGAATCAAAGAGCTTTTGCTAGAAACCCGTAAAGAATATTGCCATGATTTTGCCGAAGAAACTGAACGCTTAACGCTCAGTGCCATGCAATCCCTTTTGTATTATCTGCGCAATTTATGCCTGCTCCAAGGCTACCTTACCCCATCTCTATATGATTTAATTGTGGCAGCCCAAGGTGTAGGAGGAAGTGGATTCGCTGCACGGCTTTTGGAAATGGCTAAGTTTTATCCATACCAGGACCCTACTGTGACATTGCCTGAAGCCAGGATTGGAATCGAAACAGCGTGGTTGAAAGATTTCGGCGAAGTCAATGCAAAAAATCGCCTCCCAGGACCGCCATTCAGCTTAAAGAATATCAAATTGGAACGCAGACCACGTCCAGAAAAGAAAGCAGAATGGAAACGCCGCTGGGGGCACCACCATGAATGCTCCTGGCCAGAGGAAGATGATCGAATTGAGCGTTTCACCAGCCACGTAAAAGCCCGTGCCAGGGCTTTGCTAGGCGAAGATTTAGCGAGGATTGAAAAATTCACCACCAGCATTAAGGATGGTCTAGATATTCGAGAGACCATCCATCAATGGCATACCCATGATATCTACGTTAAGGAAATCCCTCCCATGCGTGGGGATGTGGGAGCCGTGATCTTTATCTTTGACCCGAATGTAGAAATCTATCCTTACCGAATTACCTGGCTAGCAGAACATGCTGAAGAATCCACACTTTGTTTCTATGCAACCGACCCCAATGAAGACATCATTGGGCCAGGAATTAGCCGTGCTCTATATGGTGGAGCGCTCTTTATTTTTCCACCCCAAGTCATTCCAGATATTTGGAAAAACAAACAATTCGACGATGTCCAGCAGCCCATTGAAAAATTAGTAGCAGCAGCCTGTTTCTACAGCCAATCCAAATATATTGCGTATGTTGCCCAATCTAGGCCAAGTTTGCAATCTCGATCCATTGCTCGGAAAAATGAAAATCACCTTTTATATCTTCCGATTTCCCAATTTTCGGCTTATACCATTCGGAAATTGCGTATTTTCCACGTACTCGCAGGCCATCATGTCCGTAGCTATGCACAAAAGTACATTCGATGATTCATGAGGCATCGTAAACATTAACTTAAACGTACGATTCTTCGATGCCTTAAAACATGAAGAACCAAAAATTCACACGGATAAACACAGATAAAAAAAATATAATAAGGCCGTATGCGTTGCAAGGCATACGGCCTTATTGACAAAATTATGCGAGTTTTTCCTGGACTTTGCCACCGGTTCTGCGATTTGGATTTAAAATGCGAAGGGTTTCATGGTCTTTTTCTGTGAGTTGGCTTTGCAAAAGCCTCGTGATCAATTTGCCGACCCCTGGCCCTAACATAAAACCTTGGCCACACATACCTTCTGCATGAATATAGCCAGGAACCGTCGGCTCTGGGCCAATGATTGGCGAGCCATCAGGAGTCATAGGATATAGCCCACGCCAAGTACGCCTGACTTTCAGATACCGCAGTTTGGGCATGACATCCACCATACGAGTTGCAATCTGAGGCAAGAAAGTGGATGTCTCCCGCCGATCTGTGCCTAAAATTGCAGGAGCCGGTGTGATGCAGAAAATCACCTGACCAGTGCAATGCTGATAAAAATAAAAATTAGCCGAATTAGGACCTGGCCGAATATCTACAACCATTGGCTTGAGAAAATCAGCCACAGCTTCGGTAATACCTGCTTCATGGGAATCGGGAAGAACTGGAACATCCAACCCAATGGAATTTGCAATATCTTTGGCCCATGCACCTGCAGCATTGATTACATAAGGAGTATGGTAGATACCTTTATCTGTCCGAATCCCTGCTACCCTGCCATTGGCAAGCTGAATTTCTTGGGCTATTTCATTGAAATGAAATTCTGCACCATACCGCAAGCTATGACGATAAAAGGCTAAACACGCAAGCAAAGGACTAGCACTACCATCTTCTGGAGAATACGTGCCGCCTAAAAGGCCATTCGGATTTAAGGATGGAATACGTTGTAATAATGCATCTTTGCTCAACCACTGGATATTCAACCCATACCTTTGCTGAATGACCAGCAAATCTTTGAGTGTTCTTTCTTCTTTGGGTTGGTACGCTACAAAGCTATAGCCGCCTTGTGCCCATTCAATATGATCTCCGTATTGTTCTTGCCAATGGGAGAAAATATCAATGCTTTGCAAGCAAAGGCTGATTTTTGCAGGATCAGAGTGTGTGGCTCGAATTCCGCCAATCGCAGCTTTATTAGAACCTTGGCCTGGACTTGGCAATTTTTCTAATACCAAAACTTTTAACCCAGATTGAGCCAGGAATAAGGCTGTTGGAGTGCCAATGCTGCCACTCCCAATGATCACCACATCAAAATTTTTTTGCATGGCTATTTCCCTTCCTTAATCCCTGCCAAAGTGCCTAAGGATGTTTCTACAAACAAGGGGCGATGCACAAAGCCAGTCACCTCACTGCTTGGAATGCCCATTTCGCGAAATGCTCGTTGAATGATCACTTCGCAGGTCTTTGCACCGCATGCTCCCATGCCTGCGCGTGTCATGGCCTTGATCTGGTTCATGTCCCGACATCCTTCTGCGATCAATTTTTTGATTTCTTGCAAACTCACTCGCTCGCATCTGCAAACAATCATATCATCTTCTAAACGATTGACGTATTGATCTAACGATGCTGAAACTTCCTTATTTTGGATTAAGACACCTGCGATTTTTTTGGCATATTCTTTTGGAGCTCGTACCTTTAATAATACGGTATGATCTGTGGCTTTGGTAATCCTGGTTTGCACAACCGGCACATTGCCCAGAATATTCCCGTGCATATCCACAACCGTAACAATGTCATCTTTGCGATAAACGTGTTTTCCTTGGGAAAATTCATACGCAATTGTTACCAAAGGATCGCCAGGCTGACGATAATCCACCAGAGTGATGGCCAATCCAGGGCAAATTGTGATACATTTTTCACAACCCGTGCATTGCTTGCCAGTTTTTTTAGAAATGTATTCCGGCACTTTACGGATATCTGTGTCATCAATAAAAATATTTCCTAATGGACAAATTGAAGTGCAAGGATTGCATGGAATTTCCTGATCACAGTGAAAAACAGGCATCACGCCTTGTTCTTCGGCTGGCAATTGTTCTCCATAGCTTTGCCCTGGCCGACTTTTGAGAATTTCCATGGTGCGTATCCAATCCGGCGGGATTTCCCCAACAGGTTGGCCTAAGTGTTTGGCAATCTCTAACCCTTTGATCTTCCCGGAGAACATGGCTGCGGATGCTTCTGCGATTTCTTCTGCATCTCCAGCCGCAAATGCAGATAATCCAAATTGGACAGCTTTATCATAGAACTCGCGCACAGGGTCAAGTCCAACTGCAATGAGCACTGTGTCGCAAGCAAATGTTTTTTCAGTCCCAGAAATGGGCTTCCATTCTTTATTGATTGCTGCTATGGTGATCCCCTCGACACTATCCGTGCCATTGGCGCTAAGCACAGTGTGTGATGTGTAGATCGGGATACCTAAACGAGCTAATTTATCTTTATGGACTTTGTACCCGCCACATTCTGGCAAAGCTTCTACAAGGCCAACCACTTTGATACCAGCTTGGAGAGCATGATAGCTCGCGATTAGCCCCACATTCCCACCACCTACCACAAATAACTTTTCTGCTGCTCGAACCAAATCTCGATTCACGAGTGTTTGGAATGCTCCTGCTCCATAGACACCGGGCAAGGTATTTCCTTTGAATACCAAGGATTTTTCTCGTGCACCGGCTGCCACAAGCAAAATTTTTGGAGTGACCAAAACGTATTCCATGCCTTGGCGCAAAACACCAACCTTGCCGTCTGCAAACACTGCTACTGCAGTACTTTGACACCAAATTTGTACACTTGGATATTTGCGTACTTCATCCTCTAAGCGCTTTGCGATGTCAATTCCACGAGTTCCAGCGTAACAAGCATTGATGCTTCCAAAAAAGCGATGGGTCTGAAGCACCAATTTTCCACCTAATTTATGCTTGTCATCCACCAGCAATGTTGGTATATTCAGCTTGCCTAATTCAATGGCTGCAGAAAGCCCTGCAGGGCCTCCACCAATGATCAAGCATGAAGTATTGATGTATTCTGTTTTATGAAGTGGAGGAAGATCAGAAGATTCTGGCAATGCTGGCCGCCCCATCACAGGAGCGATCTTCATGCCTGGTTTCAATAATTCCATGCATGCTTTTACAGGTAATCCGTCTGCGATTACCGTGCATTGAGAACATTGTCCATTTGCGCAAAAGATGCCCATCGGGGCATGATCTTTGCTGTGATAGCCAAATGTCCGAATACCGTTTGCAAATAATGCAGCCGCAATGGTATGGCCATTTTGGCCTACCATTTTTTGATCCTGCCAATAAAATTCCACCGGCTCATTGGGCCGCGGTGGTAAAATCGGATGCTGTTGAATCAAATAATCCATAACATTTTCGCATAATCCCTACCGACAAGGTAGAAAAAATGCGGACTCCATTGATTGACTTCCTTTTAGGAGCAATACAAGACTGCTTCCATAATTGTAACATTTTGTAGCATTTTTGTAAATTTTTTTGTAAGAAAAGTTGATTGATTAAAATTTTATTTTTAATTCTTTATAAATATTGGTGTTACAGTCTATTTTCTAAAATAAAATCTTGTCTCTCGATCAAAAGGAGCTTTTTTTGAGTGCACCCATTTTAATTTTAGGAGCGCTGGAAGGAGAAATCCAAGCGTATCAAAAAGCTAGCAATAGCCAAATTGACTTAAGATGGTCATATATAAAATTTTATAAAGGTATCCTTGATGGAAAAAACATTGTCTTTGCTGCTACAGGAGTTGGGAAATCATTAGCCGCAATGGCAACTCAAAAAGCAATAGATACTTACCATCCAAGATATATTTTATTCACTGGATTAGCCGGCGCATTGAACCCATCCTATCAAATCGGGGATATCATTCTGGCAAAAGAAACCATGATGCACGATATGAATGTCACATCCCTAGGATTTGAACGCGGTGAGATTCCTTATGCCCATATTCGCATGATCCCCGCAGACCCTACCCTTTTGCAATTGGCCCAATCCTACACAGCCCCACAAGGACGCATTTGCGTAGGACGTGTGCTCACAGGAGATACATTTGTCAGCACCCAGCATAAAAATGAGCTTAGGGATGAATTAGGCGGCGATGCAGTAGAAATGGAAGGTGCCAGCGTGGCTTTGGTAGCTCACCAAAATCAAATCCCACACCTCATCATTCGCATCATCTCGGATCAAGCAGATGGCCAAGCAAAAATTGATTTTGAACGTTTTCTCCCCCAAGCCAGTGCCCAACTTCTGATCTTGGTTCAACATACGATTCAAAATCTATGAGCGGTCTTCGCTAATGCCCTACACGCATAACATAAAGCGTTCCTTATGTTATACGATTGCTCTTGTTATGCGCATGTAGGGTGATCAAAAGATTGACAAAGAAAAAACAATAAAACCTGGCAATGGCAGATTGCTTATGGCCTTTTTTCAGAAATTTGGTAAATTTCTATGGTTGCTTTTTGTGTTGGGAAAATACGAATGCATTGGGTTTGGAAAAATGTTTGCAAGCGCTGTGGCTCAACCCAGAGGAAGCCAGGAAGGCGTTTGCCTTGGTATGGAAAAGAATACGTATCTTGCAACCGGGCAATTTCCTGCCAGTTCACATAGATAAAATGAATGTTTTGGTTTTGCAAAGCTTGGGCAATTTTTTTGGGCTGTTGGTGTTCTTGGAATAAGGTTTCCAGAAGATTGCGGTCAAAAACTGTGGAGGAAACAATGGGGCAATCTAAGTAAAAGATACGGGCTTCTCCGACCACGAGTAATTTGTGGTCTTGTAAATTTTCTTGGATGAATTGCTCTGCCTCATAAGGAGGATAGGTCTCTTGGAGCCATTGGGCACTGGTTTTGGTGCCAACGAAATGGTCGTATACCATGGGTGCTGATAAATAGGCATGGTGGTACGCAAGGAGCAGGAACAAGATAGGCATGATCCAACGCAAGTTAATTTGCTGGGTGCAAGCCCATTGCAAAATCGGTCCCATTCCAATTCCGCAGATAATCCAAATCACAAAGACAAAGCGCTCGATTTGGTTCGTATAGCCAAGCCAGAGCCAGAGCCAGATGACGATAAACCATATTATATTGCGGGATCGAGACAGCAGATAGCCCAATCCTGGAATCAATAGTGAGAGGTGTAGTAGGGAGGTATGGGAATCCCAAAAGAATGTGCGAGCTAAATGCTTCAACATTTGAATAAAGCCAATCTGACGAGGTTCGTGGGCATAGCGAAAACGCGCATACATCCAATCGGTCCAATAACCAGGGATGATCCAGGAATTCCACAAGGGATATATTGGATTGCCTGTGTTGGCCCAATTGCGAATCAGCCAGGGCGAAAAGGCAAGCATCAGGCCTGCTGCAAAGGTAGGTACCACCCATACACGTTTGCCTTGTTTCCACCAGGTCCAGAGGAACCAAGGGAAAAAAGCAGGTAGCCCTAGAAATAGGGCATTGTATTTGATACTGCAAGCCATGCCAAACAATGCTCCGGTCCAGAAAAAGCGCTGATATGGAGAAATTTGTCTTTCTTCAAGGCACCAAATGCACAAAGCTAAAATAATGTAAAATACCAAAGGGATTTCTACATAATAAACTTGCAATAACTCTGATGTCCAAGGTAGGAGAAAGACCAATAGGCAGCTTGTCCTGGCTGCTATGGCCGAGTCTAAAATAGAGCGTGCTAAACCAAACACAGCCAAAAGAAGTGCGATTCCATAAACTTGGAGCAGTATTTGGGCCATGATCGCTCCAAACCATTTTCCCATCAAGATCATACAAAAATAAGCAAGCATTTCCATGGTCTGGGGAAAATTGGCATAAACATTGTCTTGTAAAAAAGCAATTTTACCTGCTTTGAGGTATTCAGAACCTGCTGCAAAATGATATTCTAAAACATCGTAATCCCAAGCCGGCAAGAAAGCATGTGTTACATTGAGCACTAGCACAAATAATGCCAGGCAGAGCAGGCATTTTTCTAGCCAAGTCCAGGAATCAGATGAAAACAATTTTAGGTATACAAAAAATTTTTGCCAAATTCTATATCCTAATCCAAGTGGGACTAAAACCAAGGCTAAGGCAACATATTGGTGAAGCCATCCTAAAGTTCCCAGGACTAAAATGATCACACTCATGATCCAGGTTCCCACGGCAAAACTCAAAACATGGTGTAGCCAATTTTCTTCCAATATCTTAAAACAGCTTAAGCAGATATTGCCAATCCAATAGATGCTCAATGCAGTAGCGCTCGCCAGGCACACACAGAGAATCCTGGCTACCCAAATCTCGCCATAATGACGGCCGTCGCCCATCATAAAGAAAAGGATAAGACTTAGCCCTAAAATTATCCAAATCAAATAATTACGAAGTGAATCAATTTGTAACATTATTCTACCCAATCCAACATTCTCACGAGCAATCATCAACATCTATAGGTGCGAAAAAGTCATGCCAACAGAGATGAAAACGTCACATCTATTTTGCTACATTTGCTATGGATGATTGAAGATCATGCCGTATTGTACAATAAAATATTTTTGAAAAACATAGTTTATTATATAAGATGGAGTTACAATCTTTTAAAAAATATTTTTAAATTTAGCTATAATTCTTTCTATTTGGTATAGAATATGCTCTCTTATAGTTCCCAAAAATCAAGCGCCCTATCTCAAGTAGCACCTAAAAACCTTTTTCCCACTTTGTTCGCAGGATAGATCTACCAAAGTAGACCTATCCTGTTTTTTTTTTGATAACAGTCTTATTTGTTGCGATAGTAATAAGGCGGGAATCCAAGCCAGTTTTCTTTTTTGGCCATTGGATTGCTAATGTATAATCCGCGAATGCACAGTTTGTAGTCCAGTTTATTTGCCTTGAGCAAGCCCTCTAGCACTGTTTGGGCAACTGCTCCCTCCACCTTCATAGAAGGTAACGGGATATCCTTGATTTCTGAATTGACGATGTAGGGCACTTTAATTTGCCAGCAAATTTCTGCAATAATAGACGATAGGGTCAATGGCTGGCCATCAGGATTGCGTTTGATGTCGAAAGAAACTTTTTCTTTCAAGGCTTTGCTCATACCGTGGGCCATGCCGATACTGGCTCCCATGCAAATGCAGGAATGCAAACCTTCAAGCGGCTTCAAATAGGAAAGGGTATAGCAACCGATATC
>JAKLHB010000299.1 GCA_022710345.1 Planctomycetota bacterium | reverse complement strand
CATGAGCACTAAGCATCCGAGCAATGCCAATGGTTCGTATGTTGCTATAGCCAATGGCAATGTTCCTGCAGCAAGCATGAGCCATCCCAAAAAAAGTGGGCGACGCAATATATTTCGCAAAATGCTATTTGATTTCGTAAGGCTAAAAAGAGACATCTGCATGTTTGGCGTGCAGACTTTTTCAAAATGCTGTCGCAGATATCTATCTTTGCTGCCACCTGGACCAGATTCCATTCCGTGCATAAACAATATTCTAAGAGGCTTATGTACTTGGATGCTGGTGTCAGTCACAAAACACTGCTTTCTTTGTTGAAGGGGAATCGCTAACCTGCAACTGAAACAATCTGGAAGATAGAGTGCTTAGGCAATGCCTAAGCACTCTACGCTCTATCGAATCCCTAGCTCTTTCATAATTGCTTGGAGCAATTCCGTCAGCTTTTTTTCAAATTCTTGTAGATTTTCTTCTGTATTGCTATAAACATGAGCCCTTTGCTGGCGGAAATCAAATGGCAATGTGTTCACATCTTGGGTTAAAAGAATCGTGGGCTTTCCAAGGCTGTAGGCCAATCCTACTTCAAACGAAACATTGGGATTAGTTTGGCCTATGCCTGGTACAATGCTCAGGTCTCCAATGACAAAGGCAGACTCGCGGATGCCCTTTTCAATGTCTTGCCATATATTCGACGGCATGATGTTTTCATCCACTCGAATGGGTTTAATCCTGCATTTTTGGCAAGCGCTGCGGATAGCTTGATGAACGCGGTTGAATTGTTGATGGAATGGCATGGCCAGAAATGCACTTGCAAGTGGGGTCATGTACAGTTGGCCTTCCAGAGTCGTGATGACTTCAGTGAGTGAAGGCCGTTCTGCTTTGTTGATACTTAACATCCGATGGATAAGGTTCACAACATTTTCTGGCAAGCCTGACATGATTTCTCCCAAAGGCTTGCATTTGCCTGCGACCACATACTCGCCCACTTCTTTTTCCATATCTCCTTCAAAGGGGAACTTGCCCGATAGCATTCGATAAATACAAACTCCTAATGCCCAAATGTCTTGCTCAAAGCACAAAGGCTCTCTCAAAAACCATTCTGGCGCAGCATATCGGGCATCATCCAGCCGTTGTCGTAGTTCGTCAAATGGATTTTGCACTGTATTCGCTAGAATAAAGCCGCCTAAGTAAAAAGTATTTTGGCCGATCAGGATGTTGGTCAACTGCAAATTTTGGTGCACTACTCCATTATGATGAAGGTAATTCAACACATACCCAACATCGAGGGAAAATTGCAAAACTTCGTCTAACGAAAAATGGTTCTTTTGCTTGATGATTGCTTCCAAGCTTTTGAAATCTTCAGACCATTCAAACACCAAATACATCATCTGCCCATCTTCGAATGAATCTACAATGGGCAAAATTTTGGGATGGTGTAGTTTTCCTAAAAGCTGGGCTAAAAATTTCAGCCGTTTTTGTAAAAGCTCATTATCTGCCATAGGAGAAGATTCTACAATGACATATTTATCTAAGTAGATATGCCGAGCTAGATAAAGCATAGTCAATTCAGTAGCTCCGATGACTTTAATGATTTCATAATGGCCTAATTTTTTCATAAATACAGCCTTTGCAACTCGTTAAGTTATGAATAAATTAATTTATTTAGCACCCAGCATAGAGATGATATCGTGCACAGGCTTTGTCCCGCTTCCTAATAGAACAGCAGTCAAAATATAATCTAAAAGAGCCCGTTCACCTTCAATCGCTGGTACTAGCTTTGAAATCCCCAATGGGCCAAGCAAATGAAAATCAAATAAAATGCAAAAACCAAAACTGAGGAAAAATCCTAGAATCCACATCAACATCATCTTGAGGGCCATCTGCTGTTGCCGCTGCTCGTTATATTGTCTCCAAGCCAATACTAAATCTTTGCATTCTTCTTGAGTCAGAGTGACATATACTTGAGATACATGGAGCAAGCTTTCCAATTCTTCGTCTGTCAAAGGATGGTCTTTGAGTTTTTCGATTTCTTGGCGATAGGTTTGCTTAAAATTTGCAACCTTGCCAGTATAAGCTAATATTTTTTCAGACAATGCTTTGCTGATTTTCTCTTGGGGTGGGAAAATACTTCTATGTATCCAATCAAAAAATTCCAAAACACGTTCAATGAACAAAGCCGCAAAACTGAAGATAATAAGTGTATTCATAACAATCCTTTATATTAAAATAAAAGATACCTCTTTACCTATGCCAAAATTCCTTTTCGAGCTTTGAAACGTTCTTTTGCTTTAGCCAGCAACAGAATGCCTGCATTCCAAAAATAGCTGATCAAAGCAATCACAACAGCAGTGAGCATATAATCTTGTGTGGGATGCATATACACTCCAAATGCATTGAACAGCCTAAACTGGATAGCATTGCATAAAAGCAATCCTAATCCCCAGAGAAACGCAATGAGAAGAATGCGTTTCAGAATTTGCTGGAATAGACTCGGTTTGTAAGCTTTATAGCAATTGGCCAGGATTTCATACATGGGCTGGTTGGAAAGACGAATGCGGCTTTGTAAGATGCTCACCAATCTTTTGATATCATCTTTGGCAACTTCTGCATGCTTGCTATGGATATGGGTGAGGATCATATGCATTTGATCGTCGCTATAATTTTCTGAGTGCAATAGCGTGTTGAGATCCATGCGCATTTCTTCTTGGAATTTTTGCCAAGCTTTTGGCTCCTGGGTACCATTTCCTAAAACATAATCTGGAATAAATGCCAAAACTGATGGCCAATGAAAATTCACTAAATATATCCGGAGAAATTCAAATAATTCTATACCTTTAGCTAAAATCAAAGCCAAACAAGCAGCTACGAAAAATGGATTTGCGAATAAAAAAGATGGATCCATAGAATTATCCTTTTTGCAAGAGAAATTGAACTACATGAAACGCAGCCATAATCCCAACTGTAGCTGGCACAAAGATCATGGAAGGGAGAGGAGCCCTTGGATTGCCGCGGATAAAGGTATTTTTTTCTTCAATTCCATATTTGGAGAGATCATCCACAGGCAATCGGCCAGGTTCTTCTGACCATATAGCGGTGACTCCATGATAAATGCCTAAGCGATGTAACCGCCGTCGTACATGCATACATAGACGACAGTTATAAACTTCAGAAATATCCGTACATCGCACTTTGCTGGGATCAAATTTACGGGCAGCACCCATGGAAGATACAATTGGAATATGGCGTTTCACTGCTTCCTGAATCAGGATTGTTTTTGGCTTTACACCATCAATTGCATCAATCACGTAATCCAAAGGGCCTTCTAAAAGTCGTTCTGCAGTTTCAGCACAGAAAAATTCACAGCGCGTGTCAACTATGGTTTCCGGGTGGATATCATGAATGCGTGCTTTTGCAAGGTCTATTTTAGGCAAGTCAATACTAGAACGCAAAGCAAAGATTTGCCGATTGAGATTGCTAGGGTTTACTTTATCAAAATCCACAAGCCTAAGATAGCCAATGCCAGAGCGCGCCAGAGCTTCTATGGCAAATGAGCCTACTGCCCCTAGGCCAAAAACAGCAACGCGAGCACGTTGCAGTTTCAATAAATTATCTTTTCCTAAAAAAAGGAGCAAGCGTGCTAACGCTGGGTCTAAGGACGCAGAATGAGTGTCCATGTTCCTTCAGTTCCTATGAAACGATGTTGAGTGTTAGGCATCCTCAATATAACGAATTTGGGGGACACAGTTGGCAAGTTACTTTCTTTGCTGGGTTGTTTTGCCGGCTTGAAAGTAACCAACAGCATCAGTTGTAATGGCAGAAAAGAACAATGGTTGCTTGAGTTGCTGTTGTAGAGGTCCCAAAAAAGGTTATTGAATTGAGTATCTACTGTACTTCCTTTTATGTAGAAAGTCAAGACGATTTTATTTACGATCCAAAATGATCAAAAATTCAGCAAATGGAGAAGCAGGAAAGAAATTATACAATTCACAGAACCGCACTTTATAATAAGGCAAAATAGTCCGAATATTTTCTGCGCAACTGATGATATTGCAAGATAGATAAATCATTCTACGAGGCAGTACGCGAAAAATTTTCTTCACTACCTTAGGATGCAGGCCACTTCTAGGTGGATCAAGGATCAGCACACTTTCTTTTTGGATGGATTCCAAGAAATCCTCGGCTTTGCCAGAGCATACTTCAAAATGATGCAACCGATTGATTCCTATATTCATCTTTGCATATTGCACAGCTTCTTCACAATTTTCTAGCAATAAACTACGGCGAATGCTATCGGCTAAAGCAATGCTGATCGAGCCTACTCCGCTGTAATAATCTAATACAGCTTCATCTACGACAAAAGGGCGAATTTTTTCTATAACTTGTGCAAAAACCTCTAAGTTCACTTGGAAAAAACTCATTAACCCATATCTAAGCTCTTGCCCACCTAAAACTTCGCTGAGGAATTCAGCACCAGAATGATACAATTGCTTCGTGATCACAGACGCAGGAGACATAGGATTGGAAAAGAAAATATAAAACCCGGCCATGGCTTTTTGCAATTCATCCACATCGGGTGGAATATTAAAATTTTCTTCGCGCACAAATAAGCCCGCTAGGACATCACCATGCTGATTGCACCGCACAGACAGAGATTTCAGCAAAAATGTCGGAACTTCGTGCTTGGCCAGCCAGGCTAGTATGGCTTGGCTAGCTTTTGTCAAGGCAGGTGATGACAAAATACACTCCTTGACTGCTGTTCGCAGCGTGGTTCCGCGTTCATACACAGCCAAGGACAAGCCTGTCGGCTCTTTGAGAAAAGTAAATTCAATTTTGTTGCGATATCCAAATCTATGGACAGGATTCACTAACTCGAGGCTTGCAACCTCAAGCCCTGCTTTGTGCAATAGGACTTCTCGCGCGATCTCTTGCTTGGATTTTTTTTCCATGTCCCATGTCATCATTTGCCAAGGACTACATGAAAGAAAATGCTCTTCTTGTACAGGAATCCTATCAGGTGATGGCCGTAAGATTTCCACTGCAACGCCATAAGACAAAGGCTTCTTTTGGTGAAGAATTTTGGCTTTGACCAACTCTCCAGGCAACGCATTTTCCACAGCAATTTTATGCGGCCCTACAGTGGCCAAGCCAGCACCTGAAGAAAGCAATTGTGTAATTTCACATTCAAGCACAGTGCCTTTAATTCGCATCAAACTTCCTCTCAGAAATTCTCATTATCGTTCTAGGCGATTTGTTTTGCATGGTGACGTGATCCTTTTGAATTTTCAAAAATTTTCAAAAATTTATTTTTTAGAAAAAATACTGAAGAAATCAAAAATTTAATAAGCATACAATCATAAAATATTTCATAAAAATTTTGCATCAAACTTCATCCACCAAATGGGATGAGAATGCGGCCTCATGGAAACAATGTTCAGTAAGCAACTAGGATACTGATTATACTGTTTTTTTAAATTGAAATCATCTTGCAGAAGAAAACCGCTGGAAATTCATGTTGACTTTAATATCTATTTTGATATAATAAAAAAGCTAGAATAGGATGAGTATTCAAGACTTATCCTATTGTCTATTTTAGTGGTTAGACATCTTTCGAAAGGAAAATTTCTATGATTGGTGGGTATCTTTCTAAAGTCCCACAACCCACATTGGAAGAAAAACTATCGCAATTTCAGCATTGGTCTAAAATCCCAATTGGAAAATGGGGATTTTTATTCCATGACAATTGTTTCACTGAATTACAGAATCTAGTTGCTCAGAATAACCAATGCATTGCTCTCACACAAGACTTATTGGTGACCAAAGACATCAATGGCGAATATCGGCCTTTTCGTTTGGAAAGCGAATTGGTAACACCTTTCCCGACCAAAGGCTGTGAAGTTTTGCAAAAGATCATATCTGAATTTCGGATGATCATTGTGCATCCACAAAATGCTATTGTTTGGCTCATTTCGCAGCGTGCGGGTGCAGGCAGGATATATTATTATCGCTTTCGAGATGGAATTT
>JAKLHB010000298.1 GCA_022710345.1 Planctomycetota bacterium | reverse complement strand
TCAATCTCCCGTTTGATCTTTACTTTTGCAATAGCTCGATATACAAAAGCAGGAATTAAGATTACTTTGATGATCAATACACCGAGACTTAAAATAACGCAATGCATTGTATGAACTGGCTCAATGGTCCAGGGCAAAAGAGCCAATACCAATCCTTGGAGTGCCATAAGCTTGACCAAAGCAGCTAGACGGCTTATACCAAGTGCATAAATATCAATCAGCAAGAGCAAAACAAGCAATGTTTCTAACCATTTTTCCATAATCAAAATCCTTTATACCCGCGATAAGGCGGGCATGCTATTTCAGCAGCAGGAATCCTAATAATGATGCTGTGGTGATTCCGACTAAAAGCGAGGGAATGCGTACCAACCGCAATCTCGCCATTACAGATTCAATCACACCAATCAGCATGACCAATCCAATCATGGTTCCGAATATTGCCAAAGGACGGGACCAAACAGGATACGTTGGCATAGCAGGGATAAGCATCTGCGCTAAGAGGCTTGTGGTAATCCACATCTTAAGGCATGAAGTATACATAATAAAACCAAAATCTGGGCCACTATTGTCCAAGACCATCACTTCATGGATCATAGTCAGTTCAAGATGTGTCGTGGGATCATCCACAGGCACACGATAATTTTCTACTAAGATCACGATCAATAGACTGATTCCTGACAATGCCAGCACAGGCCCTGGAAGCAATGACCAATTTGGACTAGCGCTGTTGAAAATTTCAGACAGAGAGAAGCTATTGTTATGCTTGACCAACGTGGCCAAAACCAGGAAAAAAGACGGCTCTGTTAGCATGGAAATGACCGCTTCCCGGCTTGCGCCCATGCCTTCAAAACTGCTGCCTGTATCCATAGCAGCCACAATCATAAAAAAGCGTATCAATGCAAAAAAATAGGCAAATAACAATAGATCCCCGTGAAATTGCAAAGGTGCTGAGATGCCAAACATAGGCAGCATCAAAAAGGCAGTGAGCATACTGGCCAAACAAACCATTGGGCCTAAGCGAAAGACCCAAGTGGTAGTGGTGCTGTATACCGCTCCTTTTTGAGAGAGTTTGATGAGATCATAATATATCTGCAACAGTGGCTGACCTTGCCTGCCTGCAAACCATGCTTTCACTCTGGGAATGATGCCTAAGAGAAGCGGTGCCAGGATCAAGGCACCAGCATACACGCCTAGAGAAATACAACAAATAGCCATAATGCCATTACCTTACAAATTCTATGAACCAAATGAATAGACCAACCAATGTCCCTGCAATATACAACAGATATAAATGCAACCGTCCGTGCTGCAGCCAGTCTAATTTACGGAAGGTTTTCAATAAATACTGAAATAAATTTCGGTATCCAATTTCCATAAATATATCTATAGCATGCGATACAAAGCTAGCTTTTGCGGAAAAGTACCCAGTGGGTGGTTCAAGTTTTTTATGATAATGCAGTAATTCACCCAGCAAGTCTGTGATCGGTTGTGCAAAAGACGAAGTTGTATATTGAATCCTTGGGGTTGGAGCAAGATAACCACAATCCCAAGTAACAGCTTGGGTAACAGGACGATTTTTAAGCATCATCCAACGCAGAAGCATGAGTGCGAAGAAAATGCCAATAAAAACACCAAATACAGGGAGGATTTGGGCTATGAGATCACACGCATACGCAATGTCCGTGACTACGTTCATGCCACTTGGCACAAGTATAGCTAAAATTGAAGCAAATACTTGCGGTCCATAAAATAATACGCCAAATGGTACTAGCAAACAGCATCCAGCCAGAACAATCATGGCAGATAGCATGCTCCAATCTGGATCATGCGCATTTTGCGTAGCTTGAGTTCTTGGCTCGCCTAAGAACACACCAGAAAAAGATTTTGTAAACGCTGCTAAGGCTAGCCCGCCCATCAAAACCAATCCAATGAGGCTAACCAATGCAACTCCAAAGATTGAACCTAGCACCGCTTGGTCTTTTGCAAAGAAAATATGATAAAACGAGGCCAGGTAGATGAAAAATTCACTCAAGAATCCATTCAACGGCGGCAATCCACATATTGCCACACTTCCTATGAGAAATGTGGTGCCTGTGATGGGCATTTTTTTGAGAAGACCACCTAAGCTATCCATTTGTTTGGTGTTTGTTTCTTGAACCACGGCTCCGGTGCCTAAGAAGAGCAGGCTTTTGAAAATTCCATGATTGAGTACGTGCAGCAAAGCACCAGCAAGTCCCAGAGCAGTGATGGTCGGATTTTGGCAAGTGATTCCAATGAATCCAATGCCCAATCCAAGGGTGATAATCCCAATATTTTCCACGCTGCAATAGGCTAAAAATCGTTTGATATTATGCTGAGCCAAGGCCAATAAAACTCCCATAAGGCCAGAAACCAGGCCAATGGCTACCAGTAAAATACCCCACCATAAAGGAGGCATTCCTAAAAATGTTGAAATTCTCAAAATTCCATAGATACCGGTCTTAATCATCACCCCTGACATAATTGCAGAAACATGCGATGGGGCAGCAGGGTGGGCTTCTGGAAGCCAAACATGGAATGGAATAAGGCCAGCTTTTGTTCCAAATCCAATCACAGCCATTACAAACAAAATGCTTGCGATCTCTTGGGTCAAAGGCAATTCCATAAATTTGCTAAAATCCATGGTACCTTCTGTGTATCCAGCTAAAATCCAGAACATCACAAATAAGAATGCGGTTCCAATATGAGCAGCAATAAGATAGATAAAACCTGCCCTGCGTACTTCTGGCTTCTCATTTTCCATGGTTACTAAAAAAAATGAGCTTAACGTCATGATTTCCCATGCAGCCAGAAATAAAATTCCATTGGCAGAGACCACCACAACACTCATCGCAGCAATCAAAAGATTGAAAAAGAACCACACTGCACCTAAGTTGTACTCATTTGCATAATGCTTGAGATAGCCTTTGCCATAGATCGCGGTGATGGCAGCAATGCCCAAAATGACCAGCAGGAAAAAGCCAGATAAAGCATCTAGCTTGAGAGCAAAAGCAGCATAGGGAATTGGCCATAGTGCATAATATTCCAAAGGTTTAGGCGAAAAAATTGCCATAAACGATGCAATCACTCCGAGTGTACTGCCTACAAAAGCACTGGAAATTCCCCAAAAGCAAGCGAGTTTGGTATGAAAAGAAAAAATCAGTGCCAATACCCCACCTGCAATCAATATAACTAACGCATATAAAAAAAGTTCCATTTCCTTGCACTTTCTCCAAAAAATTCAATGCCAAGGAGATTTGAGATTGGAAAATCTCAATCTTTGCCTGCAATTTTCGTAAAAATTTCAGCAAAAGTCAAATAAATTTTTTGCTCTGTGCATAAGAAATATAATCCATTGATTTGCTTGAAATTAGGTCATATTAAAAAATTGTTTTACGCCCACTGTCTGATTCATGATTTTTTTGTTGCTTTTGGGCCTTGCTTTGTATAAAATTCACGACAATCATTTTAAATTTTAAGTCTAACGGATTTTTAGAAGCGCATTGATATGAAAATCATTTTGCTATTTCCAACCATAGCTGAAATTCCAGCATCGTTTTATCCTGAAAAAAAATTATGCTCTGATCAGGTGTATCCTGTTTGTGGAGCACCTACTGCATCGTTTATTTGCACTGGCCCAAGTTCAAGAATTGCAAATGCTTTTCATACTCTGGATCCAAAAGCTTATGATTTAGCAATTGTGGTTGGTTATAGCGGTGCCCTGCAACAAAATCTCAAGGTGGGTGATATTGTCCTTTGCAATCAAGTCCTTGCCGAAAATAAAACTGCGCTCCAAGCTGAAACTCAGTTGGTGGACCGGGTATTTCACGCTCTTTCCTTGCAGGATTTATCCATTTGGATTGGCTCAAGCTACACAAGTACCAAGGTTGTCTCCCACAAGGCTGATAAACAGCACCTGCAATCCACTGGTGCCCTGGTGGTGGAGATGGAAAATTATTGGGCCATGCAAGCTGCTCAAGAGATACATCTTCCCTGTATTTCAGTACGCATTGTCCTGGATCCATTAGACTATCATCTTCCAGATCTTTCCTGCACACTCCTTCCGAATGGCCAAATTTCCTATCCCAAAACATTGCTCCATCTCATGGCCCATCCAAAAGATTGGATCAGTGTATTTCAGATTTTGAAAATGACCCGGCAGATTGCCCCCACCTGGAGCCGCGTTTGCACAGCAATTGCACAATGATTCGTTTCACATCAATACGAAGATTTTTTAGTATGCAACTTCATGCTATTTCAATATTTTTACAAAAGGAATCTTAAAATTTATGCCAATTTCTCCAATCATGACAGAGGCGTTTGCCTTTCTGCATCAAGGGTCCCAGAAGCACACCAGCATTCAACAAAAATCTACAAACTTGCTTCTGGAACCATACAAAACAAATATTTTGAGTAACTTAGAAGATATTCATGCAAAAAATTTGAAAACTCGCTTAAGTGCACAAACTCCTATCTTCAAAGCAACTGACATAACTCGATCTATGTATTACAACGATAGTGGCACTGCGTTTGTTCCGTCTTTTTTGAAAAAAGCATTGCTTGAGGTTAGCGAACGTTTTATCATCCGGCCTTTGAGCCTGGAAGAACTACGGCAAACCGTGCTATATGCCAAAGAGAACCAACTTCATTACACCATTCGAGGTGCAGGAACCTGGCCATTTGGCGGTAGCGTGCCATTAAATCAAGATTTGGTGATTGAAACCAGCGAGCTCCATTTTTATCGCCTGAATCCAGAAGCTCAAACTTTGGTTGTGGGACCAGGGGTGATCTTTGCTGACATGCGGGAATATCTTGCAGAACAAGGATTTTGTCTCCAAAGCGACATCACCAATGCAAATTCTGGCACAATCTGTGGTTGGATTGCTACAGGTGGGATTGGCCTGGGTGCCTATAAATATGGCCATGTCAAGCAATCCGTGCTTGGTCTTTTATTTCTAACACCTGATGGAACCTGGCATGAACTAACCCAAGAAGATGAACTGTACCAGCAAGTCTTTGGGAGTGAGGGCCAATTGGGCATTGTGGCAGGAGCGATTCTCAAAGTACGACCTTTGAGCTATGTGAGCAAGCCTGTTGCATTTTCATTTCGAGTTATGTCGGCTGTGCAAAAATTTCTACAACAGATTGGCACTTGGAACCTCAAACCCAGCTCTGTATTATATTTTGATGCTGAATATATTAAGATGATTGCCAGCATTGCTCAAGAAAAAGCAGAATGCCGGCTTAAAGAAGCATTAGAAAATCAGGATGCTTTTAGAGTAAACCATGCGAGAGAAGAATTTGAGGTTAGCCAACAAACACGGAAAATCAATCATCTAGTGGTTATGGAATTTGATACTGCCGAGGATTACCAGGCAGCATTAAAACATATCCCATTTTCTAAAACCAGCGAGCCAGCAGCCTTCCTAGACGGTTCTTTCGAATTGATGCCTACTGAAGTTGCGCATACTTTTTGGGAACACAGGTATGCTCCAGTTGAAATGAAGCCAAAAGGACCCATGATGCTGGTGAGCGAAACCATTCTGCCGCTTGCTGAATTATCAAATTATGGAGCATTCCTCCAGGCCAGCGTGAGTCAGACCACGCAAAATCCAATCAAGCTCGAAGGCCATCTGCTCAATGCCCATGAAATCATGATCCAAGCAATTATTTTAGGCGATCCAGATGTCAAGAGACATCTTGCCTATTTCGCAGCGATTCCTTGGATGACACAAGCCGCACTTCAATGTCATGGCCGTTTATATGGTGTTGGCATTTGGAACCTTCCATTTTTAAGCCAGACCGTCCTTAATGGCACCAATGGAACGATTCATGCATTGCGCAACGCTAAGGCGCAGCTTGATCCAGGCAATCTCTTGAATCAATGCAAATTCATCAATACACAAGGCCAGGGTCTGCCATTAAAGATGTTTTCTATTTTGAGCAGCCCTTTGCTGCGAGTTGGAATGTATTGCGTTCAGAAATTGCAAAATTCAAAGTCTAAGCTCATGCGGCCTCTGTCATGGGT
>JAKLHB010000297.1 GCA_022710345.1 Planctomycetota bacterium | reverse complement strand
TAATTTCTTGTAAATCTTCAGGGCTTAAATCTGATACAGCCGTTTTTTTAGTTTCTGCTGGAGATTCTGGAGGTGTTGCAGCAACAACTGGTACAGGGATTGCGCTAGGCTTGATTGCCTCAGCCGGTGCTTTTTTAGGTTCACCTGGGGCGCTTGCAATCACTCCTGTGCTCGAAGGTGATGCAGGTTTTAGCGGTTCAACCGATGCCTTTTTAGGTTCAGTTGGGATGCTTGCAATCACTCCTGTGCTCGAAGGTGATACAGGTTTCAGTGGTTCAACCGATGCCTTTTTAGATTCAGTTGAGGCGGTTGCAGTCACGCCTGTGCTTGAAGGCTTCAAAGGCTCGAGCATCATTCTTTTGGTTTCAGATGCAATCACTGGCATAGCCCCTGTCATCGGACGAGGCTTCAAAGGCTCTACGATTGTTGTCTTCGGTGTTGGGGAAAGGCAAGCCCGTAATCTTTGGACAAGCTGGCTATAGTCTGCTGCTTCTTTATTTCCAGCCTGGACATTGGCAAACAGTTTTTTGATGGCATCCAAGCCAGCCAAAACTGCATCCATCAATTCTGGAGAAACTTTGATCTTGTTGCTTCGGATTTCTCCCATCACATCCTCAGCAGCATGGGCAAGCTTAGCCATTTGAGCAAAGACAGGCTCTGCATTTAGGAAATTTGCTGAACCTTTGATTGTGTGAAAATGGCGGAATATTCGATTCAAAAGATCTGGATCCTGGGCGTTTTTCTCTAAAGAGACCAAATCTTGGTCCAATTGATCGAGCAAATCTCCAGATTCCACAATAAACGTTGCAATGATTTCCTGAAGATCATCAGCATCCAAATCCATATTTTTCCTTGTGTTATAACGCTCTAAGTGCGTAAACAATGACTCAGTTTCCAGGTGTTTGCTTCGAGCAAACACGACAGCCTGGTATTTGAGTGATGCACTTTAGTATAATGAATCAAAATTGCATTTGCAAGCCTTTTTCTGTATTTTAGCTAAAGTTATTTTTTAATGCCGCAAGGTTGCTTATCTCAGAGAGCTTGAATCTTTAAGTTAATAGCCAATCTGTCTTACTTCAAATTCATTTATTCCTTTTGTTTATTGAAGTAACACCTTTTTTTGCTAAATGTTATGTCGCCATTTCATTCGAAAAAGCATCAGGATTCCAATTGTTGGCACAGTTAGGAGCACAATTTTTAACTTCACTGTGCCAAGAGCGCAAAGACATGAGCTTGCTAAAAGCACGATTAGACCTAAACAAAAATAGAGACCAATGTACGCGATTTTTTGCTTTATAGGCAAATTGGCCTGAGTCACCACCGCATCTTGATACAAATAAAGGCTAACTATAGCTACAACCATCGAAAGAAATCCATGCAATGAAATATCAATCGGCAACAAACCGCCAACAATATCTAAAACTACAGCTATACCAAACACTTGCAGCGCAAATTTAATGTTACTTGGATGCCGTTTAATCCAATATATTGTAAAATTTGATGTTGTATTCATATTATGAGCCTCTACAGCTATGCCAAGTACTTGCAACGCAAGTTTGATATTTCTTGGATCAAGTTTGATATTCCTTGGATACTGTTTAATTCAATATATTGTAAAATTTGATGTTGCATACATACTAGCCTCTGCAAAATTTGAAGACTTTACGAAATATTATTTAGTAATGGTACTTTTCTTATTTATCTGCGTTCATTGTGTCAGACTTTCTATCTTTACAGAGATCTGGATAGTATTTTTGCATACAGCTTGGGCACATACCATGTGAAAATTGTGCTTCTGTATGCCGGGCGACATAAGCTTCCACTTGTTCCCAGTATCCACGATCGCCTCTGACTTTTTTGCAGCCCGCACAGATTGGGACAATGCCTCTTAAAGTTTTGATTTCGGCTAAGGCTTTATTGAGTTCTTGAATTGTTTTTTCGCGTTCTGCCTCGGCTTGTTTTCGTCTTGTAATATCAACCATGACGGTTAGAAAATACTGGATACCCTGGCTCTCTATGATGTCTCCTGAAAAAAGCCCAGCCAGCATACGGCCGTCTTTTGTCTTGATGTGCAATTCGATTTCAGGAAGCTTGCCTTTGCTAAGTAGCAGTTGAGCTATCTGTTCCTGTTGTTCTATATCTAGGAAAATGCCCACTTCTGCACTTGTCTTTCCAATAATCTCGTTTGCAGAATAGCCAAGCGCATGCAAAAAAGCATGGTTGACATCAACGAACACTCGATCAGGAAGTCTGGTCACAGCCATAAGAGCTGGATTCATTCTAAAAAGCCGATCGAATTTTTGTAAAGCCTCTTGTTCCTTGCTGAGATCTTTTGAGATGCCAAATATACAAGTCGTGCCATTCCATTTTCCAAACCACACACGCGTTTCTACAGGGATAATATGTTGATTTTTGCTTATCAGAGGCAATGGGCAAAAACTACGTTTGCCATTAAACATCTCAGTCAATATTATTTCCGCTTCCTTTTGAACCCATGTAGGATGCAAATCCAGAAGTCGCATTGTTTTTAATTCTGCAGGACTATATCCTAGCTTAGTCGTTGCTGCAGGGTTGGAGTAAATGATTTGCCCATCCAGATTGCCAATGAGTACAATATCATTGATTGTCTCAATAAATGTCCGAAAATTCTCTTCGCTTTGAGCCATTGATAGCTCTGCTGTTCGATAATCTGTGATGTCAATTCCAAAACATACGATATATTCAATATTCCCAGCTTTATTAAAGCGTGGTGTTTTCGTGATTTGAATGAGCCGGCGAATTCCATTTGCATCTGGAATCCATTCTTCAGAGATAACAGCTTTTTTAGAAAGAAATACTGCTTGGTTAGATTGTTTGCACACATTCGCAACATCTGCAGGAAGGAATTCTTGCAGTTTTTTGAATTCCATATCTTGCTTTTGCAATCCCATGAAACTTGCATGGGATTGATTCACACGGCCATAAGTCTCAATATCAGAAAGGAACCACATTTGAATGGGTATTGTATCCATCATCAAAGCTTGTTGCTCGATGACTTCCTGGAGCTGCTGAATGTCTTGGGGTATCATAAGTTATTTTCTTCGATTTCTAACATGAAGCCTCAGATATAGTTTTGAATTCAAGGGTATACATTAAAGATGCGAAATTCAACTAAAATACAACTCCATTCCATTCTATTGCCAGATAAAAGCCATGATGGCCTTTGCCCATCATGGCTTTTTGTTATCTCTTTGATTTTTCTGCTTGTGTTATATTATTTTATTTTAGGAATGGGCTATTGCCTAAAATTTTGCAAGGAGCAGGTTGATTGGGCAATTCCAAAACATAGATACGAGCATTGCCTTGACCAGAACAATGGGCACTAAGCGTGTTGCCGGTTACTTGCTGCACATCTCCGGTGACCACATCTACGTATTTGCCATTGGGGATATTGCTAAATGTGGCACCACCAGAAATGGTTACTAAGGCAAAGCTATCGGTAGTCCCTGCTGTGTAACGACGTTTGAATGCCATTCCACCAGAGACATAATCCGTAGAATATTGGCCTTTTTGCAATGCTGGGATGGCCCTACGAATGAGATTGAGATGGGCAAGGTGCTTGGCTAAAGGCTGTTCCAAGGTTTGTGCAACAGCTCCTGAGGCTACAGTATATTTTCCAAAATCTTCTACTGTGAGGCTGCCTTCCAAATGATCGCCCAAATAAGCTCGGCCTGTACTATAAAGAGGAGCGTTCATGCCTTCATCGCAAGGTGCGCCTGCCATAAATTCTATTTCGCTGCCATAATACACACAGGGTATTCCACGGAATGTGAACATTAGGCTAAAGTTTTCAGCCCAGGCTCCTGCACCGCCATTGTATCGCTTGCCACCGTTATCTGGACCATAATCGTGTGAGTCCACATATACGACATTCCAAGTGGCATCATTGTAGCAACCATCGCTATGCCGCATACCAAAAGCAGTAGGGGCATTTTCATAATTCCAATGCATGGGGAAATCAATCACATCTAGGCCAGATTTTTTGCTATAGTCTGGGGCATGATATTCATTCCCACGCAAATAATGATTGTCGCTTTGAGGCTGGCCGCCTGGATTATCGCGATTGTCGAGCCAGTTTTGATAGACTGCTTCAGAATCTGGGAGATAACTATAATCCTTGCGTTCTTTCCAGGTATAGAATGGAGCAGAAATCGCTGGGATGTCGCGATTCCAAACACTACGTACTCTAGTGCACACTTCGCCAAATAGGAAGAAATTTTGCCCTCCGCGTGCTTTAAAACCTGGGACAAAGTCTTTATTAAAGATATAACGGCTAACGTGCTTGACTGTGTCAATTCTAAATCCATCCACACCTAAATCAATCATTTTGTAGTACGCATCAAGTAAGTATTTTCGGGTCGCTTCATTTTCTGTGTTGAAATCCATGCAGTCACCAGCAATGCTCTTGGATTGTTCATCATAACTTTCCCAAGAAGAAAGCCATCCATCGTGGTAATAACCACTTTTGAACATTTGCCCCACGCGATCCATATATTGCTGTTGTGGTGGCAAATTAGGGTTGTTGATGGGTTCGTATAATCCCTTGGAACCCCAATTGCAAGAGTGATTCAGCACGATATCTACCACTAACTTCATGCCCCGGCTGTGCACTTCTTGGATCAATCTTGGAAAATCATAGCTTGGAGATTCCAGGCGTGGGTCAATCTTTTGAAAATCGTAACCATGGTAGCCATGATAATCATAGCCACTTTTGTTTTCGATCACAGGAGTGATCCAGATTGCTGTAAAGCCAAGAGCTTTGATATAGTCAAGCTTTTCCACCAATCCCTTGAAATCCCCGCGCCATTCAGGATCCCAGGTCGGGTTTTTATTCGCAGGATCAGGAGAACGGTAGTCATTCGAAGGGTCGCCATTATAGAAACGAGTGGTGATTAAGAAATAGATAGTTTCTTGTCTAAAATCCGTACGCGGGATGGATTTACTAATCTTGATTGTGGCAGTGTCTTTGGAGGTTGCCCCATCATTGTCTTTCACTGTGAGCGTAATGCTATAGGTTCCTTCTTTGGAATACACACACTGAGGCCGAATTCCGGTCATGGTATTGCCAAGGCTATCTTTCCATGCATATTCCACAATGCTACCATTGGGATCATAAGATCTGCTTGCATCAAACTGAACAGCCATGCCAATTAAGCCATACCATGCGCCACCTGCATTGGCCACAGGTGGGACATTTGGGTTGTCCGTGCTAACGTTATTCACATTAGAGACAGCGCTATTTCCAGTTGGGTCATACGCTTTAGCATAGAGGCGATACGCTTGATTGGCAACATAAGCCGTATCCCATTCCACTTGATATGGAGTGGTGGTGTCTTCCCCAATTTTTTTATCATTGGCAAAAAATTCTACTTTGGCAACTGCTTGATTGTCGCTAGCACTAGCCGACATTGTGATTTTACCATGCAACACAGAGCCTGTTGCAGGAGAAAGCAATTGCACTTGCGGAGGAGTGACATCCACTGGATTTTGGGAATATACTGTTGCATCATTATTCTTGATCCAAACTTCGGCTGGAAAACTTTGCGGACGTGAAATTTTGCGATCTATGCCATCCCAGCGTCCAGATCCATTGGTAAAACAAGTCGTGAAATAGGTCGCATCTGATGTCCAGTTGATCTGGAAATAAGGACCATAAGCATCTTTTCCTGCTGCCTTAAGGTCAGCTACATTTTCATAATTACGGTATCCCCAGTGCATTAAAGCAGTTGACCAATTTTCTGAATTTCGATAATGCACTGTGAATGTTTGGGTATAACTCATAGTAGCAGAAACAATAATCACAAGCCAAATCAAGCTAAAAAACTTCATAAAAAAACCTTTCGATTGGAAATAAACAAACAATATACTACGAAAATTGTATGTTTTTTTTCAAGATAGAGCAACTGATTTTTCTTTTTTCGTGGTTTATTTGTCAGAGGTTTCTGTAGTAACACAGAAAGCAAGTTTTACAATCCTTGCAATAAAAATGCATAATGCAAGTGCTTTAT
>JAKLHB010000296.1 GCA_022710345.1 Planctomycetota bacterium | reverse complement strand
AAAACACTTGCATTTCGAAATTTTGATCTCATGCACGTGCCATCCTATTTTTGGCTGGTTACGGAAACGTCTGATAATTTTCATTAAAAAACAGCAGTTAAAATTCTGCTGTTTTTTATTTATAAAAAATACTTCGTTCTTGACATCCAACAAACTTTATAGAAAATAAGAGCAATTGCTTTTTTAGAGAGTTAAAGATGGATCTTTATAAAACCCCAGCATCAAACACCAACATTCCCAATTTTTCTCCCTTGGTAAGTGTGGTGATTCCAGGTTATAAAAACCAATATATTCGGCAAAGTATTGAATCTGTTTTGCAACAAACTTACACAAACTTTGAGATTGTGGTAGTGGATGATGGCAGCCCATTTCATCTGCAAGAATTGCTCCAAGATTATATCCAGCAAAAGAAAATACGCTATTTCTATCAAGAAAATAAAAAAATGGCAGCAGCCAGGAATGCAGGAATTCGCTATGCACAAGGAGAGCTCATAGCATTTTTAGATGATGATGATCTTTGGCTGCCTACAAAATTGGAAAAACAAGTGCCATTATTTGCAGATCCTTCAGTAGGGATAAGTTACACCTGGGCAAGTAAATTTTATGATAATGATCTGCAGCATCTTCAGGAAACACGCATCAATAGCATTCAGACTTCGTTGTATCTGGCAGAAGAATTGCTATTGGGGAATTTGTATTTTCCAAATTCCTCAGTCATGATTCGGAAAGTTTGCATTGAGCAAGCTGGTTATTTTAATGAAACGCCGGAATATTATGGAATAGATGATAGCGATCTTTGGATCCGCATTTGCTTGCACTATCAAGCACGTGGAGTCCCAGAACGTTTGCTTTTGTACAGAATCCATAGCAGCCAGGCAAGTCGCAATATGATTCCCATTCTTCTACGGGCTATACAAATGCGTAGTTCCTATATCCAAAAGCTTGGTTTAGGCAAAAAATTGCTTTACAAGCAATTGGCCCAAAGCTACGATATGCTGGCTTATGAGTACATTGATCAATATAACAAAACTGGCGCACTGTTATGCTATTTAAAGGCTATGTTTTATCAGCCTCAAATGAGATTTTTGCTGGCTATTTTAAAACTCAGCATTCCTTTTCGTATAAAATTGCTGCTTAAAAGAATTTTGAAAATTCCTTAATTTATTATAAATTAGTTTCTTACGAAACGATTAAAACTGAAAGCCATATTGCTTGCTTCATTTAAAGGCTGAAGTTTTCAGTGAGGGAGTTTTTTATGAAAGCACGCATACTGGTAGTGTCCGGCAGCATGTTTCGTACATTGTCCAGCATCGTGGCAGGAATTATTATCACAGATGCCTATTCTAAAACCATTTTGGGCACATACCAGCAGGCTGTGTTACTTTATTCAACACTTTGTGTTATATTGTCTTTAGGAACACCTAAAGCTGTGATATATTTTATGGAGACCCAAAAGAACGCAAAACATATATTGCTCCACCTAGTTTTTCTTTTGGGCAGTATTCTGCTAGTGGCTAGCTTGATTTTATTAGGAGCTTGGCCATTGATTTGCCGGTTGTTTTCGAATCAAGCACTGTTACCATTATTAGGCTGGATTTTGTTTAATCTATATGTCCGAACGCTTAATGAAATTTTTGTGCCAATTGCGATCATGTCCAATCGCAAATACTATATCTGGCTCAGTGATATTGTATTGGGATTGTTGACATTGGGAATTGTGTATTGGCTATGCAACTCTGGAATGCCGATTGCGTGGATATTAGGGAGCCATGCAATCTTAGAGCTTTGCAAGACTGCATTTTTGTTTAAATTGATCGCTCAGGCTGAAGGCCAATGGAATGGAATAGATTGGCCGTTATACAAAGATATCTTTCGGTATTCGTTGCCATTGCTGCTTTCTGTCCTTCTTTTATTTTTTAGCAAAAGGTTGGATGGGTTTATCATTTCAACCTTGATGACACCAGAAGAGTATGCTGTCTATTCACGTGGGGCTTTGGAACTACCTATTGGCAAAGTGATTGTCATTAACTTAGCGATGCTTTTGATGCCTACTTTTGTGCATCTATTTCAAACCGAGCAAAGAGAAAAAATTATTGCAACATATCATCATGAAATCCAACGAATTGCTGCTATTATCTTTCCTACGTTTTTTGCATGTTTGCTCATCCATCACGACCTGATCGTTGGGCTATATGGAGAGCGTTATAGCGAAAGCGCTACTATCTTTTTAGGATATTTATTTTTGTTACCGTTAGAGCTTTATGCGTTTGACACTATTTTGCAAGCGGTCGGCAAGACCAAAGAAGTATTTGAAATTTCTTGCGTAAGCGTTACAGTTAATTTAGCAGCCAGTTTGCTGCTGGTTCCTTGGCTAGATATGTTGGGACCTGTGGTTGGTACATTGTTAGCCGTATTTGTGACTCAAGCACTATATCTCTATGTGCTGAATTATCATTTAAAAAATCCTTGCTTATATTGGATGCCTTGGCGTGCTTTGGGCAAAAATTTGTTGCTTTGCCTGAGTGTATCTAGTGTCTTTTTCGTGATCCATAGCAACTTGGATGATATGAAATTATGGACACGGCTTTTTATCGTGTTTGGTGGTGCTGGCCTAGCCCAATTCATTGTGTTGTGGAAATGCAATGTGATTATGAAACAAGATAAAGAGGCATTGTTGATTGCATTCAAGAAAGTTTTAACTCGGAAGGTATCTCATTCACAATGAAAAAAATCTTAGTGACTGGGGGATGTGGTTTTATTGGGGCTAACTTTATACGCCATACGGTTGAAAAATATCCACACTATGATATTGTCAACCTCGATCAATTAACATACGCTGGCAACCTAGATAACTTAAGAGGAATCCAAAATACAAAATATACTTTTGTACATGGAAATATTTGTGATAAAGCTTTGGTGGAAAAAATATTTAACGATGTTTCATTTGATGCAGTCGTGCATTTTGCAGCAGAGTCCCATGTTGACCGTAGCATTTCGGGTCCTGAAATTTTTGTCACCACCAATGTACTTGGAACCCAGATTTTATTAGAAACTGCGAGAGTGCATTGGCAAGGCAGCTTTGATAGTAAACGGTTTGTATATGTTTCTACTGATGAAGTATATGGATCTTTAGGCCAGTGCGGTTACTTTACAGAAAGTTCACCTTTGGCACCTAATAGCCCTTATGCGGCAAGCAAAGCTGGCGGCAATCTTTTGGTCCATGCTTATAGCCATACCTACAATTTCCCTGCAATCATCACCAGTTGCTCTAATAATTATGGGCCATATCAACATATTGAAAAATTGATTCCTCTCATGATTCATAACGCGATTCACGATCAGCCATTGCCAGTGTATGGGGATGGAAAAAATATTCGAGATTGGTTATTTGTAAAAGACCATTGCAGTGCATTAGACCTGATTTTGCATAACGGTCAACCTGGTGAAGTGTATAATATTGGTGGGAACAATGAATGGCCCAATATTCAAATTGTAGAAATGATCCTTGATATTCTTCATAAACCCAAAAGCCTCATTCAGTATGTGCCAGATCGCCTTGGACATGATCGTAGATATGCCATTGATGCCTCCAAAATTAGAAAATGTCTAGGGTGGAGGCCTGCTATGGATTTTCATTCTGGTCTGAGATATACAGTGCAGTGGTATTTGGACAATGCTTGGTGGTGGCAAAAACTAGCGAAAGTGAAACCATAAATGGAATTGATTCCAACGTTACTTGCAGATGTGCATTTAATCCGTCCTAAAGTTTTTTATGATGCTCGTGGTTTCTTTTTGGAAGCCTATTCAGAGCAGAAATTTGCTGCAATTGGCATCACACATCATTTTGTCCAAGATAATCAGTCGTATTCTGCAAAAAAGGGAGTGCTTCGTGGGTTGCATTTCCAATGGAATCCGCACGCACAGACTAAATTGGTGCGAGTAATCTGTGGCGCAGTGTATGATGTTGTGGTCGACTTGCGCAAGAATTCTCCAACTTTCCAAAAATGGCAAGGATTTGAGCTAACAGCAGAAAATTTTTGGATGCTTTTGGTTCCAAAGGGCTTTGCACATGGCTTATGTACCTTAAGCGACCATACGATTGTGTTATATAAAAATGACTCCGTGTATGCTCCAGAGGCAGAAGGTGGTATTTTATGGAATGATCCAGATTTAAATATCTCCTGGCCTGTGCAAACTCCTATTCTTTCTGAAAAAGATGTTCGCTGGCCATTGATGAAAAATCTTCCGGCTTTTTTTTGATCCTAATAATTCGTTGTGAAAGGGGTTTCTATGAAGGGAATTGTGCTTTCTGGAGGTGCTGGGACCAGGCTTTTCCCAGCAACCAAAGTAGTGAGTAAGCAGTTGCTTCCTGTTTATGATAAGCCAATGATTTATTATCCAATTTCATTGCTCATGATGGCTGGAATCCGAGAGATTCTGATCATCACAGCTCCTGAAAGTTTAGATCAATTTCAAAACCTGCTGGGCACAGGTGCCCAGTGGGGGCTGAAGTTTTCCTATCTTATACAACCGCGGCCAGAAGGAATTGCCCAAGCGCTGATTTTAGGCCGCAATTTCATTCAAGATGACTCGGTCACCCTTATTTTAGGGGATAATATATTTTGGGGTGAGGGACTTGCTGAAATGGTCAGTCATGCAATCAGGCAAAAACAGGGAGCTACGATTTTTTTATACAGGGTACATGATCCTGAGCGATATGGAGTTGCTACCATTGACCAACAAGGCAAAATTCTAGAAATCGAAGAAAAACCCAAAAAGCCTAAATCCAATTTTGCTGTGACAGGCTTGTATTGCTATGATTACCATGCAGCCGAGTACGCAAGCATGCTGAAACCCTCTGGACGCGGAGAATTAGAAATCACTGAACTCAATCGAATTTATTTACAAAAAGGCGAACTACGCGCAGAATATATAGGACGAGGCGTTGCATGGCTAGACACTGGAACCCACCAAGCATTGCTCCAGGCAGCCATGTTTGTGGAAAGCATCCAAGAAAGGCAAGGATTGCTCATTGCAGCTCCCGAAGAAATTGCCTATCGTATGGGGTATATCTCTACAAAACAACTCTTAGAACAAGCTCAAATGATGCGAAATACTAATTATGGCAATATCTTGATACACATTGCCCAAGGTTAAGGTGAAAAAATGATGAAAATTCTGGTCATTGGTTCTGGTGGGCAGTTGGGACAGAGCATGATGGAATTTTTCCATGAAACATCTTCTGAGGTCGTTGGACTAGATTACCCTGCAATTGATATCACAAATCGTGCGCAATTGATGAATTCCCTCAGAGATATCCAACCGACCATAATCATCAATTGCGCTGCATTAGCAGCAGTTGATGCTTGCGAGCAAGAAAAAGAAAAAGCTTATGCAGTCAATGCCATAGGAGTTGAAAATATTGCTTTAGCAGCCCAAGAAATCAAGGCATTGGTGGTCCATTATAGCACTGATTATGTCTTCGATGGTGATCAAGACACTCCGTATGTGGAGACATCGCGCACCAATCCCTTATCTGTGTATGGCCAATCCAAGTTGCAAGGGGAAATACTGCTTCAACAGCATGCAGAGCATTATTATATCCTTAGAATTGCCTGGCTTTATGGTCCTTATGGCAATCATTTTGTAAAACGGATGCTCGCGCTGGCAAGAGAACGTGCAAAAACGCAGGAGCCTTTGAAAGCGGTGAATGATCAATGGGGAACACCAACCTACACATACGATGTTTGCCGCCAGACATGGCAAATGTTACAAACACGTCCTCCATCAGGCATATACCACTCGACAAGCGAAGGCCATACCACTTGGTTTGAATTTGCTCAAGAAATTGTTCATGCATTTGGCATTCAAGTACCTGTGTTGCCATGCACCAGCCAAGAATTTCCTCGACCTGCCAAACGACCGAAGTTTGGAGTCTTAGAAAATCAAAAGCTTAAGCAATTAGGTATCAATATGATGCTTGATTGGAAAGTTAGCTTTTATGAATTTGTCGCAAAATATAAAGCCGTGCTTTAGCAGCAAAATCCTGGCTCTTCAAAATTCATTAGCAGAGGTTTCTGTAGTAACACAGAAAGCAAGTTTTACAATCCTTGCAATAAAAATGCATAATGCAAGTGCTTTATAT
>JAKLHB010000295.1 GCA_022710345.1 Planctomycetota bacterium | reverse complement strand
TACAGCAGTACAAAGTTGAATTTATCCTGGTACCTCGCGAGGTGGGATATCGTAAGCTAGCAACTTTTACTTTTCACTATGATATCCCAGGAGTTAACTTGAGGAATGAAGAAGTCATTGCTGATGCAAGCATTGAAATTACAGAAGACTCGACAAAAGCCAACATTCCCAACAATAAAGTCGTGGAATTGGTTCGAAAAATTATAGCAACTCAACAATGCCAAAATGCAGAAGCGGATTTAGAAAGAAATGATATCCGAGGAGCTACTAAAAAGCTAGAACAAGCCACTCGTATGTTAGAGTTGTCAGGTGAGCAAGACAAAGCTAAAGAAGTAAAAGAGAGACTGTCAGCCATTAACAAAGCCAATCCAGCCGAGATTCCTTTAGAAATAAAACGACTCCGTGGTACTACAAACCGCCTGTCTAATGAGTAGTGGAAACGGTTGATTATGCCATTATGTATTTATTCTGCTACAGAACATATTGACGCTGCTTTGTACTGCAAGCATTGCACCCAATCTTTACATTATGAATCACCCTATCCTTTAATCCAGGAGACATTTACTATGCCCAAATGTCCATATTGCAAAGATGCTCCGGAAATAATGCTAGGAGAGATGATGTGCCCTAATGGCTGTGATCTGAGCGACTACTGGCAGAAATATCAAAAACAAACTTTATCTGATGGAAAAAAGGAAGAACTTTGGGAAATTATTCCAACTAAGGCCAATCCAGATGACAGAAAGAATCAAATGGTATCACCATCTATTCAAGATCAAATAGATGTTCCCCAAGCACAAGAATTGCCGTTTATCTTGGAGGCTTCCGTTCCAAAACAATCAGATATTCAACCAAAATTGTCAGCATCAGGCAAAAATTGTATGAAGTGTGGAGCTTCTCTCTCTCCAAACGCACAGTTTTGTGATGAATGTGGATCCCCGATTGGAAATTACTGTGGATATTGTGGTAAAAGAAATCGAGATAAAGCAAAATTTTGTGGATCTTGTGGAAAACCTCTGGGTCAACCAAAAAATCTTTGCAGTGGATCATCTAAAGAATACTCTACTGCTGAATCCACAATCTCTTCTGGAGACGGTTTATTGCCAAAAGCCAAACCAACCCCATCGTTTTCTCATGAGGCAACATATTCTCCGGCTATCATGCCCAATCCCAAAAAACTCCAGCTTATAATTTTCGACCGGCAAGGCAATGAATTAGGTAGATTCTCTCTAAAAGAAGGGGACAATGTGGTGGGAGAATCATCTCCTGGTGAAGGAATTTTTCCCGACATAGATTTGACAACTTTAGACCCTGAAAAAATGATTAGCCGTCGTCACGCTATTTTACGATTAGAGCATGGGAAAGTTACCCTCGTGGATAATCCATCAAAGCCTTCGACTAATGGGACCAAAGTCAATGGAATAAAGGTATTGCAGACCCCTATCGAAATCAATGAACGATCTGAGATTACATTTGCCAACATTCACTGTCGAATTCTCTAAGGGAAACAAAAAGGTGTGGTTATGACAAGCGAAACAAAAATAGGAGATATCGTAGCGGGTTATCGTATCAGCAAGAGATTAGGTGCTGGAGGATTTGGAATCACATATATTGGAGAAAAAGACGGCCATCAGGCAGTACTCAAAGAAGCTAGAGAATGCGGAGATCCTGCCCAACTTCTCCAGGAATCACGTTTTTTAGCGAGTCTCAGAAAGCATCCGAGGCTTCCTGCTGTTTTAACTCACGATCAAGGTTTTTTGATAATGGAGTATATGGAAGGGGAACCGCTAGAGGATGTTATCGAAAAAATTAAATGTAAAGAACATTGGAATACGCAAGAATCACATCTTCGCAAGGTTGCAGATTGGGGATTACAACTTGCCGATGTTCTTTATTATCTCCATTCCCAGAAACCGTATCCTATTATTCATCGAGATATAAAACCATCCAACATCATCATCCGTTCTTCTGGACAGATTGCCCTGATTGATTTTGGAATAGCCCGACATTTTAAGCCTGAAAAATTTGCCCAAAAAATTAAAGATACCGTTTTGGCTTGTACGCTAGGATATGTTGCACCAGAATTTTTTCAATATAAGATTTCAACCCCACAATGTGATATTTATTCTTTAGGCGTTGTTTTACATTATTGTCTTTCTGGCAAACCAGACCCTGATAATCTTGATGAACCTCTTGCTAAATTGCCCCAAAAGAAAGATGAATTGTGGAATTCGTTAGTAAAAATCTCAGAAAAATGTCGCCACACCGATCCTAAGCGAAGATACAAAGATATGACTGAAATTGCTGCCGAGTTACAAAAAATTGTGGGTGGTGACATCAGGGAAGAAATCGCACTGAAAAAATGTCTAAGTTGCAAGAATGACATTCGCTCAAGTTTTCGCTTCTGCCCGATTTGTGGAGAAATATGCCAGACGAATACTGACACTGACAAACAACCTTCATTTTCAGGAATCAATCTGAAAATCGAATTCGCCTTAGAAAATACTAGCAACAAAGATGCCATTCTTCAAGCGGTTAAACAAAATGCACCTGCCCCTTACGATCGGTTTCTGTTATACCAGAAATTGCAGGAATTGGATCAAGATCCCGGATTTGGAGAGTTAAAATCGCTGGATAGCCTGCCAAAAGTCGAGAGGCTTCCTCATCAAGTTGAGGCTGTCCAGACAGCCTTACAACGTATGCGAGGCTGGTGTTTACTGGCTGATGAAGTAGGGCTTGGAAAGACTATCGAGGCAGGGATTCTCATAAAAGAATTGATGATGAGAAATCTTGCCCGAAAAATTCTCATCATCACGCCCAAGGATCTTTGCACACAATGGCAGCAAGAATTATTTGAAAAATTTGAGTTGTTTTTCCTGGTTTTTGGCAAAGATGTAGATTATAGCCTTGCCTGGCAATGTGATAGAGTTATTGCATCTTACAAGGTCATTGATGATTATTTCCATCGCAAAGAACTACTATCCCAAAGATATGATTTGGTGATCATTGACGAAGCTCACCATCTTATAGAAGCCGATGAAAAAACGGAGTGGTTGATTCGCGAGTTTACTTTGACCCTGAGAAAGAATTACTTTTTGATGCTTTCTGCTACACCACTTCATAACGATCTTAAGGAGCTTCATACTCTGTTGACTTTCCTTAAACCAGGGTCGGTAGGGAATTTTGAAGATTTTAAAAAGCGATTCATTGATCCAGACAATCCTTATAAACCTCGTAATACTGGAGAGCTAAGGCACAGATTAGATGAAGTGATGATTCGTCGCCAACGTAAGACAATCGCTGCACTCAAATTCCCTCGCCGAGAAGCGCATCGAATCGCAGTGACATTAGAAAAAGAAAAAAAATGGTTGTTTACAGAGTTCCGTAAATTGGTAAAAACTGAGTTGATTAAAATCGCTCCAGATAACCCTTCATTTAGGCAAAATTTGCAGATGTTGGTTGAGAGCTTTCATAGTTCTCCAGTAGCATTTGCCAATAATTGTAGCAAAATTCTTCAAAAGTTCTCCAGGTTAAATTGGGGTGCAATGAAAGAGCGGTTGCGTTTTTTTCAGCAGTCCATGTCGCCGGAATTGTTAAATGGCAAATTGGTTAAAGCGAGCGAAATATTACGTCAGTTAAGCCAATCTGGTCATAAGACGCTAATTTTTACTCAGTATGAGGATACTGCAGATTTGCTGTATCGAACATTATCCGTACAAACAGGGCTTCGAATAGTGCTTTATCCTTTTGATGATGCATCCGAAGAAAGCTATAAGACATTGGAAGTTCTGCAACAGTTTCGGGAAGATGCAGAGATAGTGGGAATGGTTTGTACGGAAAACGCTTCCGAAGGTCTCAATTTACAGTTTGCCGACAGCATGATCAATTTCGATTTGCCTTGGGATCCTATGAAATTGGAGCAACGTATTGGAAGAATTCAAAGGCTCGGGCAGGGCAGCCCTAAAGTGTATATATACAATCTATTTTTACAAGACACCGTTGAAGAGGACGTGCTGGATGTCCTGGAAAAAAAGATCGAAATGTTTGGGGAGACTATAGGCAAGGTAGAAGAAATTTTGGGCAATTTGAGTGAAGAGGAAAGTTTTGAACAAGTATTCCTGGATATGTTTTTAGAAACAGAAGACCACAGTAAGAAAATAGACATTATGGTTAGCCATTCCAAAGAATCCACTGGTGGCGAGCAGATATTGGAGGAACTTTTTGGAAGCCCTGCGCCCATCAGTTCAAATGCCGCCGACCAACCTAATAAATCTTCTAAATGCCCGCAATGCAACACCGAACTTTTATCAGGAACACAATTTTGTGATAATTGTGGTGTCCAACTTATACCAGACAATAGTACCGTTCGGAAATGTGTAAACTGCGGACAAGATTTGCCGCTCCAGGCTCAATTTTGTGATAATTGTGGTGTCCAACTTATACCAGACGACAGTACTGTTCGGAAATGTGTGAACTGCGGACAAGATTTGCCGCTCCAGGCTCAATTCTGCGACAACTGCGGCAAAAAGGTGAAATTATGAATACTGCCGATTTTATTACTAAGACCAAATCTTTGCAAGAAGCTGTAGTAAACTATTTCAAGGCCAATCCACAAGAGGCAACAATTATCAACAAGCCAGGAATGTCTGGAGTCGTAGAAATTCTACTCAGAGGGAATTTGGCCAGTCGTTTTGAAACGGTTTCTGTCCCATACCCTAAAGAAATTGGGACTAGACGATTACGGTTACTTTTTGATCGTGAATTAGCAGATATCGCACCAGGGTACGAATTGGTCGCACCAGGCACTCCCATCCTCGCAATCATGCTAAATACGATTGCAAACAATACTCTCTACACAAAGGCAGCAGTCACTTTAAATCTTTATGAGACAGTAGAAGATTTAAACCTTCAAGGGATCAACATTCGTTACGCGAATCCTACCGTTGCATGCCAATATTCATTCAAGAAATATTTTCTCCTACGGTATCTCTTACGTTTTAAATCGTATGAAAAGAATGAAGATACTGTCCCAGTGCTTATAGATGCTCAAGATATGACAGCGTTAGCTCCCTCTTCACTTGCGAAACTTTCCAAAGTCAATCTTATAGATTGTTCCCTTGCTCCGTATCAAACAGAGTTGTATGCGTTACCTAAATCAGATGCTAAATTCGTACAACAAGTGATAGCTACAGGAGAACAGATAATTCAAGAACGAATCAAGGGAATTGTCCAGGAGAGGTATGCTGAGCTTGCTACACAATTGCAAACGGAAAAGTTACGGGTAGAGCAGCATTATGAAAAAGAATCTGCAGGGGCTTCAGACGCTAAAAAATGTGAGCTTGAAAAATTCAAAAGTAGAGAAATAGAAGAATTGGAGCAAAGATACGAAGTAAAAACAGAAATATCGATTCTGTCTTTGCAAGAAATTATAGTACCTCTAATTCAGTATAACCTTTCAATAACGAATGGAAAGACAGCTAATGCGATTGATCAACCATTCACATTTAACCCATTGGAGAATTCATTTGTAACCCATAACTGTTCCCATTGTGGACAGGAGAAGGATTGGGCTTATTGTCTGCCAGGAAATCATTTACTCTGTTTTCGGTGTGGCGGTGTGGAACAATGCTGCCATGGCAATTGCAATACAGGGATGTGCCCTCAGCACATCATTCGCTGTGAAGATTGCCACAAAACGATTTGTTCTAACCATCAAAAAGAATGCACTTACTGCCACAGTTCGCAAAGGTATTGCAAAACTCATATCCTTCAGAGTTTTGAAGGAAAAGATATTTGCCCTAAATGTGCTGTTTCGTGCAATCAATGCAAACTGGTATTTCCATCTGTTCGTGTTCAACCTTGCCACATTTGCCATGAAAAGTTTTGTAACAGCCATATAAGTCAATGCCCATCCTGCCAAAAACCTTATTGTGCAGATCATGGTGCGGTACCACAAGGTCATAAGAACCAATATTGTTTGGCCTGTCTGGGGAAATGCGGTGAATGTTCGAGTACCCTCCTTTACACAAATTCAGCATTAAAATCTTGTAAGGTATGTAGCAAGAAATTATGCCATTCTCATGAGCGAACATGCATCTCATGTCATAAGATTTTTTGTTCAGACCACACTTTAAAAACTCCTTACGGAGATGGCTGTAGTACAT
>JAKLHB010000294.1 GCA_022710345.1 Planctomycetota bacterium | reverse complement strand
ATAGATTGTTGAAAGAGGATGAAAAACGAGTTTTGATTTGCAAAGCATTGGTGAAAAGAGAATCGCTAAGATGTTTTAGCGCTCAGCCAATTTTTTTTTTCGAGCTTGAAGCTTTTTGTCATGGTGGGCAATTCGTTGCGTTTTGGCTAAGATACAGCGAATCATCACCTTTGCTTCGTCAGTTGCAAAATCTTTTTGAAAATACTCCAGCCAAAAACGAAAGCGATCTCCAAGTGTGATGCTTGGGATTAGGGATGCGCTATAATTCAGTTGAGCCAGGTCTTTGATTTTCCAACGGTTAGGCAAGGGTAGTTGCTGTCGAACGCGTTGTAAATCAATGAGCGTAATCTTAAACTCACGAATGATATTCTGGCTCTGGATATCTCCACATAGCAGTAAGTGCCCTAAATAAAAATCTTGATGGTGCAGGCCGTTTTGGTGCATGGTACGAGCAATTCGCGCCAATTCGTAGATGATTTTGTGGCGAAATTCAGTGCTACGATAGGCCAATGATTGAGGATCCCTCAAATATTGCTCTAGCTTCATTCCCAACACCTCTTGTGTGAGCAGGAAACATGGTCCTGGCCCTAATGTTTCTGAAACTTCTCCAAATGCAATAGGCTCCATACTAGAAATTCCCATTGTTTTGAGTTTTATACAGGCTTCTAATTCTTGTCTTGCAGGAGAGGCAGGAATTTTTCCACAAAGCCAATTGGATGCTAGTTCTAAAAACCTTGTTTTCCAATGCCGTTTGAGATAAGCCCGCGAGCCATCGGGCAATTCTAATCGTATGACTTCACGATATTGATTTTGTTTGCATTTTTGACCTTGGCTGTATTCTAAAAATGCTTGCCTGGTAGTAAGCTTGGCTGCTTGCAAAACAGGAATAAAATGAGGTGAAACCCATATTTTACCATTATCCCAAGGAATAAAATGAGCGAGACAAGCCGACAAGCCGACAGAACGATCCATGCTATTGAATCTCCCACTTTTTCACCTGGCCTTGTTCAAAAAAGACCGCATATTGCACATTCCGAATTCCATTAAAAAAAAAGTAAGTCCATTTTATTTTTTTGTCCTGCAATGTCAACTCTGTTTCTTGAATCACTGGTTTCCCTAATAATTCTAAAACTTGCTGGGGACCCATGCCTTGTCCCAAATGTTGTTGCAAATATTTCTGCTGTTCCAATCCTTGGAATTGAAGAAATTGGTTACGTTCTATATCTGTCTCTAATTTTAAAAATTCACTGCGTTGCTCTTCGCTCATCAACAGCAGGTATTCATTGTATTTCTCTTGGCTGCTGCTTGGCACGCTCTCTTCTTTTGCCCCTATCATTGCTGTATTGTCTTTGGCATTTTGCGTGCAGCCGTATAATATCAGCAACATAACAGCCAAGCATAACCGATATGCCATGTTTAGCCTCCTGCATAATCTATCAAGATGATGCGGGGCGGGTTAAGGAAGTTAAGGTCAAGCCTTCAAAATGCCCCAAACCCGCCTAACAATGGTTATTTTTCAAGAGTTAAGTGAGATGTTACTGGAATAGGATTTTTCAGTGTGGCAATGGCCGGGCAATTTTGCATGGCAATGTCTGCTACTTCCTTGAGTTGAGCTTCTGTTGCGTTTGCTTTTACTTTTACATAAACACGCACGGCTTCCATAATAGGCATGGATTGAATGCCAAACACTTGGGTCCAATTGATATCAGCTTCGACCTTGGTGGACAATTTTTCTAGTTTGATGCCTTTGAATGCTGCGACAATCGCATAAGTACCAGCAAAGCAGGAGGCAATCCAGAAAAATCCAAATTGCAACGGTGCCGGCAAATTTCCGCCACCACCTGCAAACACAGCGTGATCCATTTCAAATACTGTTTTTTTCTGGGCAGGGCCATAAACAATGTTCGCACTATAACTCAATGGCTTCTGATCATCCAAATTCCAGTCGCCCTCGATTACCAATGTTTGCCGGGCTTTTTTTGGATCTTTGCGGATTTCTTCTGCGAACTTCCCAATTTCATCAAGATTGACATGATTCATCATCACCATAATCAATTCCTTTCTTTTATTTAGGAACGCACAAACACATAACATCCGCACCAGTAGAGCTGATTGTCTCAAAGCTATGTTGTGCTCCTGGCGGAACCATCACAATATCACCAGGGCCGACTTCATAGACTTTTCCTAACATGGTAAATCGCATCTGTCCAGAGCGGATAACAATGATATGAGTTTCATCATGAGCATGTTCTTGTGCTTTTGATCCTGGAGCATGAGCAAAAATAAGCGCTTTTGTGGGGCCAATAGTAATAGATTCTCCTGATGCTGAACGGGTGTTTCCTTTGATTACACAAGGTTGCAATTGTACCTGTTGCATAGGTTGCATAGGATGCCTTTCTTGAGAAAACCCGCCAATTCAGCAGCACCACAGACAACTAAAGCAGCATTTGCTGGAATTGGCGGAAGGGGACAATGTTTCTTGAGTTGCCGTTCGTTGTAGAGTTTCTCAAAAAACGTTATAATCAGCCGTTAAATTGCCTGGCCTATTTGTTTGCGTAATTTGCTATATTCTTCTGACATGTTGTAGGCTAAAAGATCGGCAATGCTTTCAATTTTGAAGATATCAGCCGCTGCGAGCTTGTCGATCTTGACCAATTTTCCACTCTGCTGCAAAATGGTCATGCGATATAGCATTTCTACTGTGAATTGTAAGGTATCTGTAGAAACCAAAGCACAACGATTTGAAGCAAAGTCCAATTGCTTGAGGTATTGTCCCAGATCTTCGGTTTGCATTTTAGCCCAAAGTTCTGCACGCTCTGCTAGATCTTTTTTCAGCTTAGGTGGCAAAAAGCGTGGCTTAAAATAGGCATTCATGTCTTTGAGTAGTGCTTCATCTTCAGGACTATGCGTGGTACTTTGGCCTAAAATCACTTCTCGGAGCAAGCGGAAATACTGTTGGACTTCTTTTAATTCGAGCTTATATGCAAAAATTTGGCTTTGGGCCACATAGAATAAGGTTTTGGTAAGTAAGAAGCGAATTTCCATCTCAGTCATAGCTTCTAGCAAAGGGCCACTCAGAATCAGGCTGATTGGAGCTGTAGGTTCAATGTAAATTTTGGGCGATTTTTTTGCAAGGATATAGACATCCATAGGCTCAATGCTCAAAGCGGTTCGAATTTCTTCAACAAGCTGCAATATGTTTTGGATTGCAGGGTTAGAAACCGGAGCAACAAGCCGATCTTTTTTCTTATTCAAACCATATTTTTGTTCTAAGTCCACTGCATAAATTTTAGCCATAGGCTCGATATTGAGCATCAGCATTTCTCGGTATACACTGGTAGAAGGGGTGCAAAGCCCCAATGTCAAGCTTTCCAATGGAATTGGACGAGGTTTTTTGGCAGGATGACTTGCCAAAAATTTTTGTTCACTTTCTATGAGCGGGCCAAATAGAGACATGGCTCTGCAAGTACGCAAGGCCCGATCTTGCTGGTTTTTACTAAGATATAGCTTCACCAAGCCTCGGTATGAAGCCATGCGCAATGGTTCTTTGCTAATCAAGTAAAGGTGCTCTTGAATAGCTTGGTCTTGAAGTTCAGTGTCTTGAGATTTAATATTGGCTAAGGCTACGTGGCTTGCAATATGATTTGGATCAATTTCCAATGCTTTTGTGAATTGAACAATCGCGGACTTAGCATCATTGAGCTTTTCAAAATATAAGTTGCCTAAGGCAAGTAAAATGGGCAAGCCTACCTGGATTTGTGCTTCAGGAAGTTTGCTTAAGAAGCTTTGATACGCATCTGCCAATGCTTTCCATGCCTGAGTTTTTTCATAGATGGCTGCAATGCCTTCGATTGCTGGAACCCACGTCGGGTCTAAGCTCAGCACTTCTTGATAGATTCGAATGGCTTGGTCTGGTTGGTGCAATCCTTGCTCTACAATCAAAGCCATGAGACAACGATTTTCTACTTTTTCATGGGCTTCGTCTAAGCATTGATAGTGCTTTTCAATATACTCATAAGCTTTATTCCAGTCTTGAAGGCCGATATAGCCTTCTCCAATACTTTTGAGGATACTGTGGTCTTCTACACCCATGCCTAATGCTTTGAGCCTAGCTTCTAATGCTTCGCGGTGGTTGCCTAATCGGGTTTGCGCTTCTGCAATGGTAAGCAAGGCATTGCGTTTATCTTGGAAAGAAGAGTTGTCTGTGCGCGAGGTGATATATAGAAAACGCAGGGCTTGTTCGTCTTCACCTCGTTCGATATGTAATTTAGACAAAGCTTGAATGCTCTCGGCTTCTTCAGGAATTCCGGCTAACACTTTTTGATAATACTCAATTGCTTTGTCTGATTGTCCAAGATTTCCATAGATTTTAGCGAGCCTACGGACAACGTCTAATTTGCCTTCCTCGAGTTGGGGATGTTGGTAAACTTTTTCATAGATATGAAGAGCTTCTTGCCATTGTGCTTTGTCAAAGCCCCATTGTGCACGTTCAAAATATAGGGCACCTAGGGCAAGCAAGGCTTCCAAGTTATCCTGTTTGATATCGAGTGCATTGCTATATCGAATGATAGCTTCGTCTTTTTTGCCTAATTTTTCAGCAATTTGCCCCCATTTGTAATAGATCACCGAAAGCTTTTCAGCTTTGCTTTTATCCACTAGCAAGATCAGCCTGCCAAACAAGACTTCAGCCTGAGCCGCTTCTTTTTGGCTAAAGTGAATGTCTGCCATTGCTTCAATGGCTATTGTGGATTGTGGGTCAATCTCTAATGCTTGTTGAAAGACTTCCTTGGCTTTTTGAATGAGCTTTAACTTATTTTGATATAATGATCCTAAATCAGTCAAAGCTTCGACCTTTTCAGATGGTTCTTGGATATGTCCAATTTCCATGCTGATGTATTTTACAGCTTGTGTCCAATCTTCTTCACGAAGTGCAAGGCCAGTGAGTGCTTTGATTGCTTTACGCATAGTGGGCTGGTATTCAATTGCCTGCCAAAAGAGATGCTTGGCTTCATCTGAATTGTGAAATCGGTCGCGTTGGATAATGCCAAGGCGATAGCATAGCTCGGCTTTTTCAGAAATCTCTGTGGTAAGCTCGATCTCTTTGGCGCAGATTTCGGCTAACTCTTGCCATTTCTTTTTCCTGAGATAGAGCCAATCCAATGATTTGAGGACATCTAACCTGCTTGGATTGATGGCAAGGGCATACGAAAATGACTCAATCGCATGGTCAGGATCATCCAATTCTTTTTCATATAGGCTTCCAAGATGGATGTACAATTCCAAACGCTCTTCATCATGATTGCAATGAATGAGCTTTTGCTGGAGCAATTCAGCCATTTCTTGGGATTTTCCAAGGCTTTTATATAGCCCTTCCAAAGCTTGCAATGCCTCAAGATGGGCTGGCTGAATTCCTAAAATATTGCTAAAAGTAAGAATTGCTGAGTCAGGATTGCTCACTTCATCTCGGTACATGTAGCCTAAGTCCAGGTAAAATTGGATAGCTTCTTCAGTATCATTCTTTTTCAATGCTTCTGTCACCAAGCGTTCATAGACAACAATCATCTTATCCCAGGCCTGGTAACGTTTATAAAGTCTAGCTAAAGCGCGGATTGCGCCTATATGATCGGAATCCAATTCTAGCAAACGTTCATAAGCGCGAATGGATTGGTCATCTTCAAAAAGACGCTTTTCCCAGCATTCGCCAATTTGGTTATACAAATAGATGATCCGGCTTTTATCCGCCGTGAGAAGAATTTCTTTTTGATAAAGAGCAATCAATTTTTTGTAATAGCCCCACTCACGATACAATTGCTGTAATGTATGAATGATGTCCATGTTGTGGGGAGCAAGTTCCAAAGCTAGTTCATAGTGTTTGATGGATAAATTGCCTTGATGCAATTGGTTTTCATAAATATCGCCCAACTGGGTATAAACTTTAATCAATTCATCAGGCTCTGTGATGACTTCTCGCTTGCAATTTAAAATTTGAATGAGTTTTTTCCATTTTTTCTGCTGGATAGAAAGCTCTTCTAATGCAAGAATGCATTCCATTTGTTTTTTATCAATCTTAAGCACTCGGCTGTAGGTTTCCACAGCAGTATCTAAATAGTTCAAATTTTTCCATTGAATGCGTGCGAGTTTTAAGAGCTTAGGGACTAGGTCTTCTGGTTTTTCTGTAACGCGCAGATCACGCTCCAGAATTTCTGCCAAACCTTGATAATCTCCGACTTGCTCTTGAAT
>JAKLHB010000293.1 GCA_022710345.1 Planctomycetota bacterium | reverse complement strand
ACATAATGGATATTGTTAGGATTGTGTCCAACCCCTGAAGCGCAAGATTAGGGGATTGATTGGCAATTGCAAGTTGCACATCATGGAAAAGAGAGCTGACTTCCTGCTGTTCCATTGCCTTAGCTTTTTGGAGGATAGCTCTGGCTTCTGGTTGTTGAAATTTCTGCAAAATCCGTGCTTTTAAGCGATATACTTTGCTATGTGCTAACCCTTCACAGCGATTGACCATGTCCAAAGCCTTGGACCAATGATCTTCGGATTCTGCTTCAGATCGTTCTACTAAAATTAAGCTATACCAGTATCGAATTTCTAAATTTTCTGGATCCAACGATGCAGCTTTGTCAATGGCTGTATGGGCTGCAGGATATTGTTGAAGATGTGCATGAATTTTGGCCAATTCAAAATACAAAAGCCCAACGCCTGGAATTTCTTTTACTTTGGTGGTTAAAAGCCTTAATGCTTCTCCATGCTCACCACGCGCACATAAATCATTCACTTTTTGAGCAACGCTTTGGATTTGCAATTTGCGTTGGCTTTCTACATATTTTTTGTGTTCATACGAATACAGCCAATAGGCGGCTACGATCAACACAAGCGCTGCAGCAACCAGATACCATTTCATGCTCTGAAGTTTGGCTTTTTGCCGACGCTGCCAATGTCCTTGTTTCCACTTTTTGGTTGTCACCTTTTGTCCATGCAGCACTGAGCGAAGATCAGCAGCCATCTCTTCGCCATTGGCATATCTAGCCTTTGGATCTTTGGCCAAAGCTTTGAGGCATATTTCTTGCAATCCAGGCGGCAATTTAGGGTTGATTTGCAGAGGCAATGGTGGCTCTTCATCTGTGATTTTATTATATAGAGCATTGAGTGTCTCTGCCTGGAAAGGCAATTGGCCTGTGATGGCTTGATATAAGATCACGCCAAGGCTATAAAGATCACTTTGTGGGCCAATATTTTTTTTACCCTGTACTTGCTCTGGAGACATATAGGAAGGAGTGCCTAATGTTGTGCCGCTTTGAGTCAAAGACGATCCAGTATCTAAAAATTTTGCCAACCCAAAATCTGTGAGATATGGCTCACCGTCTGTATCAAGCAAAATATTAGATGGTTTCAAATCTCGATGCAAAATCTTCTTCTCATGTGCTGCATGGAGAGCTTGGGCAATTTTGATGATAACTTCAAGCTTGCGTTCTAACGGAGATTCTTGAAGCAAGTCCTGAAATGTGCCACCAGGAATGTACTTCATGGTAAAATAAAAGCAGCGATTATATTCTCCTGTGCTGTAGATGGGCACAATATTCGGATGATTGAGTTGAGCAGTTGCCTCTGCTTCTCGAAGAAAGCGTCTGACTAAAGTTGGATTATTTGCATAAAGTAAGACTTTGAGCGCCACTGTACGATTGGTGCCTTGTTGCCTGGCTTCATATACAATGCCCATACCACCACGTGCAATCTCTCGCACAATCTCGTATCCACTAAATTCCGGTGCAGATGTATCCAGATTCGCTGGCTCTGCCAAAGGGGTAGCTAGCTCGGAGGCAGGATTAGATGAACCTGGCGCTTCTAGGCCAGTATCAGACAAAGTTTCATAGCTTGAAGGAACTGGACTAGGCATTGGAGGAGGTGCTATTGGACTGCCTGACTCATCATCGCTTAATATTTCTGCACTGATTGCGGATTTGCTTGGTTTAGGGGTAGGTGTTTTGGAGCTTGATGGTCGCTCTGTTTTTTTCTTTGCATCAGGAACTGAAACAATACCTAATTTTGCTTCGCTTGCTGTGATTTCTTTCATCAAGCGAACTAAATCGGCCATATTCAGCAATCGTTTTTGTACCAATGTTTGGCCCAGGTTCAAGTGATTCTGCTGGCAATGCGATAAAATTTGCAACAACGTGCTTTCATTCAATTTTTTTTGACGCAATAATTCTTGCGCCAACCGACGATTGATTTCTAAAAGCGATTGGCTGGCTTGATCCATACACACTTCCTTGAAAAAATGTTTTGCAAATAATGTGCAGTCTTGATCCTCAGACCAAATGCTGAGGGAAATCAGCCGAGGCCGAATTGTTTGGAGCCGCAACATGCCAACGGCTCCGACAATTTGCCTTAAGATTTAGATTTAGAGCCATCCCACTTGCGTCCTCTTTTCTCAACCCATTGGATCAAGTAATAATTGGCAATTCCTAGAAATAACATACCCAACAAAAATAGCGGATATGAAAATTTCCAGTTGTCAGCCCCGGTCATCATGGTCCACTCAGACATACCTCCAATGCCAGCAAGCAAGGTCAGAGGCATAAAGATTGTGGTGATGAAAGTTAAGCGGCGGACAGTTGCATTGGTTGCATTAGAAGACTGCGCCATTTGATTGTTCAGCAATGATAAATACATCTCCATCAGACTGGTCACAATATCACGCGAAGATTCGCTTAATTCAAAACATTTTGCCAAATGGTCATAAATATCACGATAAAAATAGATTGCACGATCTGAGATAAATAGGCAATCCTTACGACAAATTTTCACCAAAAGCTCGCGTTCATGGAAAAGGCACTTGCGAAGCTCTAGCAAGTCGCGGCGAAGGTGCATGAGTGCAGAAGGATTAAAACGTGGCACATCTGCCAGTATTTCTTCTTCAATACTATTCAACTCTTCTTCGATGGCTTCGCCTGCTAAAAATTTTTCATCTATGATTTTATCTAAGATAACATGCAGCAAAAAACTTGGCCCTTGTTGAGCATTTTGCATTTGCAGTTCTACAAGGCGCTCAACATCCTTCAGCACTGGCTTGTTTTCAGAATCCTGTCCACTCACAGTGATCAAAAAGTTTTTTCCAATAAAGATGTCAATTTCATACATTTTTAGCGCTTGATTCGCGTAGCTAAAGGCATTGAAAAGGATAAAAGTGTTGCTGGGATAGTCTTCGATTTTGGGAATTTGGTTTTCATCAAAACAATCTTCAATCGCAAGAGGGTGCAAACCAAGAGGTTCTATAAGTTTTGTAAGTTCTTCTTTAGAAGGCTGACAAAAATTAAGCCAAATAAAACCGCCTGTTGATATAGCAGCTAACGCACTTTCAGCCGTTGGGACCTTGATCAATTGGCCATCTTTAGAAATATGATAAAAGGATGATATGGACATAATTTCCTTTCAGCCAAACAGTTATATTTGGAGAACTGATCAATTTTTTTTTGTCTCACTTTTGGGGCATTTTTTTTGAAAAAACTGAAATTGAATTTGAAAAAGAAAAACCGTTACGAAATGACTATAGAAAAAGAAGCCTCAAGAATCAAGAAAAACATTTTTTTGAGAAAATATTTTTTTGAGAAAATATTTTTGGAAAAATAAAGGACTATGTTCAAAAAATTCTCTCCATCAGCATTCCTCCATTTTATCTTTTCCGATTTTTTTGGCAATCCTAATTTAGATTTTTTCAAATTTTTCGGCTGTAGTAGGGTTGAGCTGCAAAAACATCGCATTCTAAACGAAGTTCCTCGCCTGCTCCAAGAGCTAATGATAAGCTTGAGAATACAACATATTGATATGAATGTAGTTAGAATCCACTCAAGCTTGATCCGGCCAAGCCAATTGTCCCTCCACATCGCTTGCGGCTTAACCCTACGGCTGCCAAAAATTCTCCATTTGATATTCCCTAACATCATGTTAGCTAAAATATTGTACGCTAACTGAATGGCATTGGGTTTTGGCCAAGCCAATTGTCTCTTCACATCGCTTGCGGCTCAACCCTGCGGCTGCCAAAACTTTTTCATTCGATATTCCCTAACATTATGTTAGCTAAAATATTATACGCTAACTGAATGATCGCTCAACACAATGATTGATATGCGCAGCATTTTTTCTTGGTACTTAGTTTTTTTCCAATGCTTTTTGCTTGCGTTTTTTGATTGAATTGGTACAATATCCCTCTTGAATACTCACATTATTTTTGCCGATCCTGTTTCAAGGAAAATTCAGAATGTTCACACAAATTATCCAAAGTGTTACAGATTGGTACATGGGGAACATGAACTATGGCACGATCACACTTTTGATGGCAATCGAAAGTTCATTCATTCCCTTCCCATCTGAAATTGTTGTTCCACCCGCTGCCTACAAAGCAGCTTGTGGAGACTTAAATATATATTTGGTTGTACTTTTTAGCACTATGGGTGCTTTAATCGGTGCAATTTTTAATTATTATTTTGCTTTATTTTTAGGCCGAAAGCTAGTGTATCAATTTGCTGGCACAAAACTTGCTCATCTACTGTTAATCAATACAACTGGAGTAGAAAAAGCTGAACTCTATTTTAGGAAGCATGGCAATATTTCTACCTTTATTGGTAGATTAGTGCCTGCCATTCGCCAGCTTATTTCTTTGCCCGCTGGATTGGCACGCATGAATATGCGTGATTTTTTGATCTACACAACCTTAGGCGCTGGGATATGGAATATTATTCTGGCAATCCTGGGTTATTTCCTATATTCTCAAAAAGAATTGCTGGCTCAATATTACCATCAAATATCCATTGCATGCGTGGTATTGGGAGGGCTGGTAGTTGCTTATCTGCTCTATAAGGCATTTCAAGACAAACCAGTCGCCACCAATTCAAAAATGTAGGCTTTGCTTAGCAAAATAAATCACCTTTCTTCAGAAAGGATTGACTGATATGCGGCCAACTTTATTGATGCTTTTTTTCCTGGCATTTTTGCTATCGCTTCCTTATGCGCAGCAAAATTTTTCCTTCATTCAAGTGAGTGATCTTCATGTGCCATATTCCAATAGCCTGAGTTTCATTCGCTCTTTGAAGGATATTGGCCCCACATACTTGGAACCTTACCAAGTGACCGCTCCTACACCAAGCTTCGTTGTTGCCACAGGAGATGTTACAGAATTTGGCGGAGGTTGGTGGAAAGATTATATAGATGCATGTACTTCCACTTCGCTGCGTTGGTATCATACACCAGGCAACCATGACAATACGTGGTGGAATATCCGCCCTGATTTGCGTGAAGTCCAGGGCAAATCTTATCTATCCTGGGACTATGGTGGCTGCCATTTTATTCTCTTAGATTCTGCTACCCCGCAAGAACCAACACCAACGTTTGGCAGGGAGCAAATTCAATGGCTGCAGGAAGACCTTAAGAAGGTCGAATTATTGACCCCTATTTTTGTTTTTTTCCATCATCCCTTGGGTGGAAGTGAATATGCAAGTTCCTACGAACAAGAACGGGTGCTCAATTTGCTCCGTCCTTATGCTATGGTTGTTTTTGTAGGAGGCCACTATCATAGGCCAAAATTAGAAGAATATCAAGGTTTTCCTATGATTGTAGGAGGCCAAGGATATAGCGATTGGGCAGGGTACAACGTGTTCTGCATCCAGGATGGATGGCTGAAGGTTGCATATCGAAAAACCTCTGAACCCAATGCAACGATCTCAATTTTATCAAAGAAATTGCCGCAAAGGCTAAGCTCCAAGATTCAAGTAACGCTTCTCAATTCTAAATTAAGCATAGGAATGCCACTTTATTTGGAATATCATTCTGAAGATATAGTGCCAGAAAATGCTAAAATTATTTTGGATAACAAAATCCGTGTTTTGGGAAATATTTCAGAATCTGAAAGAACAATTTCTTTTTCCATCCCATCCACTTTATTGCCAGGCCAACATTTTGTTGTTATGACTCTTTCGACACCTCAACGAAAATATTATCAAAGCTTTACTTTTGAAATAGCAACTGAACATAAACATTGGGAAGCTCAAATCCCAGGGGCTTGCAAAGCCGGCCCTGTGCTTGGCCAAGATACTGTGTATGCGGCCAGCCTGGATGGAAATCTCTATGCTTTGGAAAAAAGTACAGGCAAAATTCAATGGACATTTGCAGCACAAGCCGAAATCATAGGCAAAGCAGCGTATGAAGACAGCCGTATTTATTTTAGCAGCGCAGATGGCAAAGTGTATACTGTAACGAGCCAAGGCAGTCTTCTATGGTCCAAGGATATTGGCTGCCCAAGCTATGCTCCAGTATTGCTAGCGGATCAACGAGTTTTTGTTGCTGATCGCCAAGGTAGAATTCTTGCGCTAGCTAAACAAGATGGTAGCTTAATTTGGGAGAAACAATACGCGAGCTATACAATCGAAAGCCAGATGTACGCGGCAGATGGCTCCCTGTATTTTGGAGCCTGGGATTGCTATATCCATCAATGCAAGATGTCAGATGGTACTTTAATCCAGCAAATCAAAGGGATTGGCA
>JAKLHB010000292.1 GCA_022710345.1 Planctomycetota bacterium | reverse complement strand
CAAAAGCATGCTTGGCAAAAGGCAATACCAGGGCAAATTGGGGAAAGCGATGGCGATTCCAGTGCTGCCCAATGCACCGAGAAGCATCTGGCCTTCGGCCCCAATATTCCATAGGCTTGCGTGAAGTGCCAGTGCAACCGCTAATGAGGTCAAAATCAGGGGAATGCTGCGCAAGATCGTCTCTGTCCAGCCAAAAAGGTCTGAAAATGCGGCTTGAAACATTGCTTCATAGATCATCCAAGGATTATGTTTGGAAAGCAAAATCACAAGAGCACCTATGAGCAAAGCCAGGATGAGTGCGAAGCAGATTGCGAAACAACGCCCCAGGTATAACAAAGTTGGACTTGGTTTGGGTTGGGAAGGCTTGATCACTTCAGTTGGGTTCATAAAATTTCTTTCCTCTCTGCTCCGGCCATCCAAAGGCCAATTTGGGTTCTGTCTGCAGAAGCAGTTGGGACAATACCCATGATTTGGCCTTGATAGAGTACTAAAATGCGATCACTGATTTCATATAGTTCATCTAAGTCATCTGCCATGTATAAAATACCTTTATTTTGAGCTTTTAAATCATGGAACAACTGGAGGACAAAACGGGTGGCTTTCCAATCTAATCCTCTGGTAGGATATACAGCGATTAAGAGTTGAGGGAATAGTCTAAGTTCCCGAGCCAGGATGAGCCGCTGCAAGTTTCCGCCCGACAGGTATCGAGCAGGCATGTCTTTTGATTGGCACTGAATTTCAAATTCGCGAATGTCTTTTTCAATGCAAGGATTGTATTTTGACCAATGAAACAGAAATTCGCGTTGATGCGGGATTGTTTTCAACAGAAAATTTTCTGCAATGGACATATCTTGTGACACGGCTTCACCGAGACGATCCGCGGGAACATACGCAATCTTGGCCTGCTGGATGCGTTCTTTGCAGGATAGGGATTGAATTTCTTCTCCATTCAGTTCTATGGTTCCTTTTGAAATAGGACATAGCCCGGCCAAGGCTTGGGCTAATTCATCTTGCCCATTTCCTGCCACGCCAGCAATGCCTAAAATTTCACCTGGATAGACGGAGAAATGGATATCTGTCAAAGCCTGTTTTTGGGTTTTCCTCAGACTCACTTGCTTCACATCCAGCAAAGGCTGCATCTTTTTAGGCAAAAGAGGCATGGCCATGTCTAACAGTGACTCAGTTGTTTGGGTGCTTGAAGTTATGCTTTTTTGTTCTGTCTGTGTCTCCCCAACCATGGCTTTTGCCAAAGTATTTGCATCAGTCATTGCTGTGTTAAACTCAGCGACCACTTGTCCTTTACGCAACACTGTGATTGATTGGGTATAGTTCAAAACTTCCTGGAGTTTGTGGGTGATAAAAATAATGGTGTGCCCTTTTTCTTGCAAATTTTGCAACATTTGAAATAATTGTTGAACCTCTTGGAGTGTCAACATCGTGGTAGGTTCATCTAAAATTAAAATTTGAGCTTTGCGATATAAAACCTTGAGCAATTCAACCCGTTGCTGTTCTCCAATAGATAAATCTCGGACCTGTTTGTGTGGAGAGATCGAGATGCCATAAGCTTGCGCAACACTCATGATAGATTCTAGTGTTTTGTTCAAAAAAGACTTAGTTAAAAATCGCTTCGATAAACTTTTCCAAAATCCAATTTGGCGGCAAGCCAGCCCAGCTTCGCCCAAAAGAATATTTTCAAGCACTGTCATACTGGGGATTAATTGAGAATGTTGGGCAACCATGCCAATTCCGTGGCCTAAAGCATCCATTGGAGTGCGAAATTGCACAGGTTGGCCATGCAATTGAATTTCGCCTGTATTTGGGGTGTATATTCCAGTTAATACATTCATGAGCGTGGATTTTCCAGCTCCATTTTCTCCCAATAATGCATGGATCATGCCTTGCTGGACTCGAAAATGGATACTTTGATTGGCTATGAATGTCCCAAATTTTTTGGTAATATTTAGCATTTCTACCGCGTACAATGACATAGAGTTTTTCCGTTCTATCCTTTGCAAGATTTTGAGAAAATTTTGTTTGGCTAGCATTCTCGCTTATGATATGCTACAATTGAAACAGAAAGTAGCAACAAAGTTTATTTTTGCGAGGCATTCAGAATGGCACTTAAGAGAGATACAAAGAAAGACCTCGAAATTCTCGGATTATCTGGTATTTTCCAAGGCATTGCAGATAACCACCGCTCTGGTATTCTAAATATACAATCTGGAAATCAAGAAAAATATATCTATTTTGCCAATGGCAATATAAAAATGGTCATTTCTCCCCATCGCCCTAGTATTCTCGCCGAAGGAATGAAACGTGCTTTAGGAACGATTGATGACGATACATTGGCAGAAGCCATGCGGCGACATGGCGAAACAGGGAAATCGCTTGCTGAAATTTTAATTGAATTCAATGCTGACCAAGAATTTATCGAAAATTTATGTAAGACTCAGATCAAAGAAGAAATTTTCGAATTATTTATATGGTCGGATACGCAATTTGAGTTTGTGGAAGGGAATCCTTCAGAAGATCGTTTTGCCAGAGAGCTTTTGAACCTCAACATATCTCTGAACCCCAGCATGGTATTTTTAGAAATATGCAACCGTTTTGATGAATGGAAACTCATCTCGGAACGTTTGACTTCTTCCAAAGACATACCCTACATTTCCACAGACATCTATGAAACACAATTATCGCCAGAAGAATATCATTTGCTCGGGTTGACCGATGGATGCAAGGATTTTGAAGAAATTTTTGCTCTATGCCGGCTTTCACATTTTCAAATGATGAAAACATTTGATTATATGATGAGCACAAAACATTATCTGGAATTAAGAACCGCAAGTCAGCTCAAAGAAATGGCAAAATGGGACGAATTCCACGAAAATATTTTCAAATGCATCAAGTTGTATGAACGAGCTGAAGAATTAGGAGCCGAAGACCAAGAAACCATCAGTTGGCTCGCAGAGGCTTATGAATCTTCGGGCTTGATTGGAAAAGCAATTGTAAAGTATAAACAATTGGGCGAAATATGCCTCAAAAATCAAAACTATGATGGGGCAATCAAAGCTTATGGCCGAGTCATCACATACGCACCCGAAGATTTTGATGCACATAAAAATTATGTACATGGATTATTTGAAAGCAGTCGCTTTGAAGAAGGATCAGCGGCTTCGATTTTATACTCCAAAAAGCTAGCAGCAGAAGACAAGCGTAAGGCAATTCAGGTTTTGGAAAACGCATATCAGCATAATCCATTAAGTTCTGATATGTTAGAATATATGGCAACATTATATTGGGAATTGGGAGAAAATAGCGATGCCATTTTTAACTATACCATGCTTGCCAATTTGTATAAAGCGAGAAAATTATACAAAGAAACCGTCCATGCATACCAAAAAATCTTAGCCATTGACCATTCCAATGTGCAAGCCAGGATCGAGTTGGCAAACACCTATCTTTTAATGAATGAACAAACCAAAGGTGTTGAAGAATACAAAAAATTAGGAGATATTTTACGCACTTCTGGACTGCAAGACTCGTTTGATTTTAACTATCTGGTCACGGTTTGTGAAAAAATTATTGAGTTTGAACCAGAAAATATTCAAGCACGAGAGTGGCTGGCAGATGTCTATATCTATCGCCAAGACACAGAGCAAGCTAAACAATTGTTGATTGAACTATTGGAATTTCTCCAAGACAAAGATTACCTCGAAACATTGCTCTCTGTACTTCAGAAGTTAGTTCAGTTAGAGCCTACTGAACGAATGTACCACCGCCTACTCGCTGATGTGTATCATCGCATGGAATATTACGATGATGCTACCAAAGAGTTGATTTTAGCGGCAACTCTAGCCATTGATGCAGGCAATGAAGCGCTCCAAAAGCAAGAAATCGAAGCAGGGATCGAGGCATTGAATGAAAGCTTAGAAGCCCTGAATGTGGTGCTCATCATCGAACCTTTTAACCTAGAGGTTCGTCAAAAACGAGCGGAATTATTGCATCAACTAGGACATAGCCAGGATGCAATCAGTGAGTATAAACTTGTATGCAATATGACCAAAGCGGTTCGTAATTATCATGATGCGCTCACTGCTCTGTTTCATATCATTGAATTAGCTCCTGATCATGAACCGACTGCTTTTCTTGAAATTGCTCGCTTATGCGAACGCCAGAATAAATTAGATTTGGCGATCAATTTTTACAAAAAATACGTAAAGCGAAGTTTGATGCGTGGAGATTTTGGAGAAGTATTACAAACTTGTCGTCGTTTAGTAGGGATAGTCACGAATGATGAAGAGGTTAATTTTTGGCGGAATGTTGCATCTCAAATTTTCAAAAATTAAATATGCCATGATGCTGTTGCTATGCTATACTTGTATAGCACAACATATTGAATTAAGAGGGATTACAGTACTTCGTTCAGAAAAGCAAATCATAACCCAAGGTATAGTCAATATGACCCAAGGAGTGGTAGAATTGCTGGCTACCACTCCTGGAGGTAAGGAACATGAAAGTATCTTAGTGCTCAGTTGCAATCCCCAATTGTTACAGACTGCTCTATTTTTAATCGGCTTGAATGCTGGACAACCTGGCCAGTACCAAGGCGATACAATTCCAGTAACTGGTGACCCTATATATATTTATGTTGAATGGACTGATAGCAAAGGGTTGCATCGAGTGCGTGCTGAAGAATTGATATGGGATCAAAAACGTCAATCTTCCATGCCTGCAACCGCCTGGCGATTCACAGGCAGTAGGTTTATCAAAAGCCCCCAGGGCCGAAACATATTTGCTGCCAATGTCCAAGGCGTTTTGATTGCAACCTATTATGACCCTGATGCCATCTTGAATAACCCTTTGCCAGAACGGATAGACGACACCGTGTATTATGCCAATGAAAAACTGCTACCAGCTCGAGGCACGAAAGTCCAAGTCATCTTGAGTGTTTCTCCACTAGAACCAGAAACAGAACCAGGCAAATAGAAAGAGGTCGCTATGGCTTTTAAAAAATATGTTGAAGTTGAATGGCGAGAAATTCGGCTGAAGCCTTTTAAAGATTGGGGTGAAACAAAATTTTATCTCAATATTGCTTCAGAATATCCCAGCACGTATGTTCCCAAAAATACCAATGAAAAACTGATTGCAGAACTGAACCAAGAACAACTGCCAGACCATAGCTGGCGTATTTGGCCTAAATCTCACTCTGATAGAATCTTATTTTCGGGGTATTTAGAGCACCTATTGCAATTAGGTGTCACAGTGCTGGAAAGCGATGAAAATTCTTTGGCCAATACATTCTCACAAGGTGCTGATAAAATCGCAGATTTACTCAAAGCTGGCGCAAGTTTGCCAGGCAAAATGTTTCCATTTTTAGGACTTTCAAGTCTTTTATTTTCTGGAATTGCTTCTTTTATCAAAGATCGAGATGATTTATTAGGATCTTATGTAGAACAATTTCGCAGAGGTTCCACATTTCCCATAGGATTGCCCACAATCGGGATGATCAAGCGTGGGACTCAAGTCATTGGAGAAATAGAACTTAGCGTATATATTAAACCAGAAGAAAGCGATTCTCAGATTTTTTATCATGATGTAGAAATTTTCCCTTTTTCAAACAGAGAAATCGGTGTCTATTACAGTGGTGATATATGCAACGCTAAGCAAATCTATATGATATGGACAGTCAATAATTGGAAATCCAATCCATTGACTAAAATGAAAAAGATTGGTAAACATTGGGTGGCTGTGTTAGATATACCCCCAGAGATGGAAATTGGAACCCAATTGGAAGTCGCATTTACAGATGAGGCACAACATTGGGACAATAAAGATGGAAATAACTGGATTTTTACCCATTTTTATTGGAATTAACGAAATTGCCCATTTTTCTGAGAACCTATTGCAAGTTTGAAATTCTATGATATAATGCAATCTGATTGTGCCAAATAACGGATTTTGGAGAGAGCCAATATGGCAATAAAGCCGTTCCTGCCTGTGCCAATTCAGCAGCGCTCCAGAAACATCCAAAGACAATTTACGTTCTTTGCAATGTTGCTTTGCAGGGTTAAAAAAGTCTGCTGCAATTGGCGAAAGGCTCAAGGTTTTTTTTGAGTTGCTGTTGTGGAGTTTCCCCAAAAACGTTATGATCAAGATCAATTATTTCTATATTATTTTATCTTTATTTAAGCCAATAAGTTGCTAATTCCCTTAAACTAGATTTGGAAAGGAATGTGTTTATGAGGGGTATAGTC
>JAKLHB010000291.1 GCA_022710345.1 Planctomycetota bacterium | reverse complement strand
CGGGCAAATCATCCCTATTATTGCAAGTTCTCCAACCAAAGAAATTGGTCTTGCTGAGCTTTTGGATGTGATTCTTGAATATGCTCCATCACCATTGGATGTGCCTAAGAAAAAGGCAAAAACACCATCTGGTGAAGAAGTGATCTTAGAACCAACGAAAAATGCTCCATTTGCCGCACAAATTTTTAAAATTTTTAACGACCCATTTGGTAGGATTGTCTATTTCCGCGTGTATAGTGGAACACTTAGTACTGGAACCTCGATTTATGATATAAATCTAGGAGATTCAGAACGAGTTGGCAATATTTTCCGTTTATTAGGCAAGGATCAAAAGAACATTGACTGTGCAGTTCCAGGAGATATTGTTGGAATTGCTAAGGTAGAGAACGTACAATTGGGTCATACATTAGGGCCTGAAAAAGGTACATTCAAGCTATCCGAATCTACATATCCTATGCCTATGGTTTCTCTTGCTGTGAATCCAAAAACACGTGGAGATGAACAAAAAATCGGCGCATCTCTCAATAAACTTGCTGAAGAAGACAAGACTTTCTTAGTCACGCGTGATGCCGATACCAATGAGCTTGTTGTGTCTGGTATGAGCAATCTACATTTGGATATTATGTTAAATCGGTTACGTACTCGATTCAAAGTGGATTGCACACAAGCCATGCCGCATATTCCATATCGTGAAACAATCACAGGCAAAGCAGATTCACGATATCGTCATAAAAAGCAAAGCGGTGGACATGGTCAATTTGCTGAAGTAGCAATCAAGCTTGAACCTGGCGTACGCGGAGTTGGATTTGATTTTCAAGATGACATTGTCGGCGGTGTAGTCCCTTCTCAATTTGTACTCTCTACTCAAAAAGGCATCAACCTAACTTTACAACGCGGGATTTTAGCTGGTTATCCAATTGTTGACGTTCGAGTAAGCCTGTATGATGGAAAGACCCACGATGTAGATTCTTCAGATGCTGCCTTCCAAATGGCAGGCTCTAAAGCATTCCAAGAGGCTTTTGCAGCGGCAAAGCCAGTGCTTTTGGAACCAATAATGAACATTGAAATCATTGTCCCATCTAAATTCATGGGCGATATTATGGGTGATCTTAACAGTCGCCGTGGTCGCATTGTTGGTACAGAAGCAGATGGCAATGACCAAATTATCAAGGCATTGGCACCTCTTGCCGAGATTCAAGCATACTCTACACAACTCAAAGCCATGACAGGCGGCGAAGGAACATACTCGATTCAATTTTCACATTACGATGTGGTACCTAGCTATATCCAAGAAAAATTGGTCGCAAAAGCCAAACAAGAAAAGCAAGAGCAAGATAAAGAGAAAAAATAGCCAATTGCACCCAGCTTACGCTGGGTGCGAAACAGAGGAAGGACTAGAAAGCAATTTAATCTACTCTTCCAGTTTTTATAGGTATTGGTAGGTAAACGAATAATTTGAAGATTTTAAATATTTTGGAGAGCAGTTTCTCATGGGAAATGAGAATCTAACCATTGAAGAGTTAGTGCATCTTTTGGTTGATCAAAATGGGTCAGATTTGCATGTCACGGCTGGTGCTAAACCTAAAATCCGCATCAATGGTGAATTATATGACACAGAGCATGACATTTTAGATGCTCCTACCACCCAGCGGCTGCTTTATTCTGTATTAGATAATGAACAAATTGCACGTTTTGAACAAAAATGGGAATTAGATTTATCTTTTGGTATTCAGGGAGTGGGACGGTTCCGCACGAATATTTTTTTGCAAAGAGGTGCTGTTGGGGGTGTACTAAGAGTTATACCTTATCAAATAAAAGGCTTCAGAGATTTAGGCCTACCAGAAACAGTTTGTACCTATCTTTGCAATCTTCCAAAAGGTTTAATTTTAGTGACAGGAACAACAGGCAGCGGCAAATCTACGACCTTGGCGGCCATGCTCAATTATATCAATGAGACTCGACGTGAACACGTGATTACTGTCGAAGATCCAATTGAATTCATTCATCATAATAAAAAATGTTTGTTCAACCAACGTGAGGTAGGAAGCGATACGAAAACTTTCGGAGATGCGTTGCGTTCGATCCTACGTCAAGACCCTGACATTGTGCTCATTGGAGAAATGCGCGACCAAGAAACAATTGAAAGTGCTCTTACTGTGGCTGAAACAGGCCACTTAACTTTTGCAACATTGCATACGTCAGACTGTGCGCAAACTATTAACCGTGTGATTGATGTTTTCCCAGCACATCAACAGCAGCAAGTCCGCACGCAGCTCTCCTTTGTCCTTCAAGGCGTGTTTTGTCAGCAATTGATTCCTAGAAAAAATAACAAAGGACGTGTACTAGCAGCCGAAATTATGATCGTCAATTCTGCAATTCGTAGTCTGGTTCGCGATGACAAAGTGCACCAAATTTATAATCAAATTCAAGTTGGTGGTAAGCAAGGCATGAGGACTATGAACCAAAGCATATTTGATTTGCTTGGCAAGCATGAAATTGATAAAGAAGAAGCATTGAGCCGGTCTGGTGATCCAGAGGATTTACTTCGCATGCTCCAGAAATATGGACAACCAAGTTAAGGCTGTCAAATCAACAGTTGGGTTGACGGTTGAACCTTATTTAGCCTAGGAATTTGTAAAAAGGATGAACAATGCCAAATTTCAAATACGTTGTTAAAGATGATCGTGGTAAAGAAATCACAGCCACAATGGAAGCCAAAACTCGAGAAGAAGTAGTGGGCTATATCCGTCGCCAAGGATGGCAGATGGTGGAACTCCAGCAGAAAAAATCCATTTTTGAGATACAAATTGGCGGTGGGCCATCTGTGAAGCTGGAAGAAATGGTGATTTTCACACGGCAACTTTCGACCATGATTTCCGCAGGTATTCCCCTCTTGGAGGGGTTGGAAATTTTACAAGAGCAGCAACAAAACAAAGGCTTTAAAAGTGCTTTGAGCGATATTGTAGATCGTGTACGTGGTGGTAGCGATTTTTCAGCAGCTTTGGGACAACATCCAAGACTCTTTCCTAAGATTTATGTCAGCATGGTCAAAGCAGGCGAAGCAAGCGGTCAATTGGATGTGATTTTAACGCGCCTTGCTGAATACCAGGAAGCAACAGCTCGTTTGATCCGCGAAATTAAAAGTGCAATGACCTATCCAGTGATTTCTCTTAGTTTAATCTTCCTCATCACAGGTTTTTTGCTAGTAGGCATTATTCCTCAATTCCAAGAAATTTTCTTAACATTGAATATTGATTTGCCTACTCCTACCAAAGTTCTCTTAATGATTTCTAACTTTTTAGTCAACAATGGACTTTTGCTGTTGTTAGGTATGATTGCTGCCATTGTTGGATTGGTGATGTACTCCAAAACACCTGCAGGTGGCTGGCAATTTGACTGGATCAAATTAAAATTGCCTGTTTTTGGTAGTCTATTCCAAAAAGTCGCTATTTCAAGATTTGCTCGCACATTCTCGACCTTAATTCGAAGCGGTGTTCCAATTCTAGGCGCATTGGAAATTGTAGGCGCAACTTCGGGTAACCGTCTTGTTGAAAATGCAATCCAAGATGCCATGAAAAACGTCAAGGAAGGTGAATCTTTGGCTGATCCATTGGCACGATTTTGGGTTTTTCCGCCTATGGTCACACGCATGATTGCAATTGGTGAACGTGCTGGTGCCTTGGAAGCTTTGTTGGAAAAAATTTCAGAATTTTATGATCAACAGGTATCTGCAACCGTTGAAACACTGACATCTTTAATTGAACCTATTATGATTGGTATTATGGGCTTTGTGGTAGGCAGCATTGTGCTCGCTGTATTCTTGCCCATCTTTAAACTACAAGAACAACTTGGCAAAGGTTAAAACAAGAAAGAAGCCGCCTTTTAGGCGGCTTTTATTTTAGCAACGCATGGACAAAAATATTGCTTTATCAAAGGCGTATTTTTTCATTTTAGTACGCTTCATCATCATTTTTTTTTGCCTTGTGGCGTTGTATATTCAACATCATCCTATACTCCCTCAATTATTTTCGCTCAATGAAAGTAAATTGTTGGTCATTATGCTGGTGGTAAATGTTGGATATATTTTAGTCGCCCGTTTTTTTTATCGTCATGCTGGTATCTTTATTGTATTCCAGATAGCCCTTGACTTACTGGCCGAAAGCTTGCTCATCTACCTGAATGGCGGAATTGTCTCCATTTTTGTTTCGTTGTATTTTGGCTCAATTTTAGCAGCAGGGATTTTACTCGCCCCAAGCGTTAGCTTTGTGATTGCGTCGCTAGCCACCATTAGCATTGCTGGGATTGCGCTTACTTACTTCCTGGCCGCTGTCACAACAAGCGAACTTCCCTGGCTCAAAGCGAACGCTTATCCATCCTTCGAGCACGATTTCCCTTTCTTAAAGTCCTATCTTTTTGCCCAAGGGCTTTCTTTTCATCTGGTGGCATTATTTATCAATTGGCTTTCTGGCATGATGAACCGCCAACGTATCCTACATGCTGAAATTTTGGAAAATTTATCCGACGGTGTTTTAGTCACAGATGAACAGCAGAACATTTTTTTCATCAATCAAAAAGCCAAAGATATTTTGCAATACAAAACACTGGAATCGCCCATTGGCAAGCCAATCGTAGAAATTTTAGACTCCACCCGGCACAGCATTATCCTCAAGATGTTGTTGAGCCAAGAACCGTGTCAATTGCAAATAGAATTTCCTATAAAGGACGCATTAGTGCCTATATCATTAACTCTAACGCCATTTGCCACTGCTAAAAAAATACGCGCCTATATCTTAATTTTACGCGATATTAGTGACCAAAAGCGGATGGAAGAAGCTGTAAAGCGTGCAAACCGCTTGGCTACTATTTCAGAAATTGCGGCGACCATTGCCCATGAAATTCGCAATCCATTGGCCTCCATTCGAGGCGCTATTCAGGAATTACGGAATTCCTATTGTATGGGAGACGATCGCTATATTTTGATGGACATTGCTCTTCGAGAATCTGACCGTTTGAATCGGATCATCAGCGACTTTCTTCAGTTTTCCAAGCTTCGCATGCCCAATATGCAGCAGATCGCACTTTCGCATTTGCTCGAAGAATTTATCTTTTTTTTGAAAAAACGATCTGACATGGCTGATGCTCAAATTCATACTGAGATTGAGCCTGATATAGTGATTGCAGGGGATTCTGAGCAATTGAAGCAAGCCTTTTATAACATTGCAATCAATGCCCTAGAAGCCGCTATAGAAAAACTGCACCTGACAATTCGAGTGCAAAGATGCAAATTAAGCCAATTCCCAGGACAAAGCAAATATCATTTGCCTACCTTGGATGAGATGGGCGTTCTCATTCAATTTCAAGATCAAGGCAAAGGAATTGCAAGCCAACATAAAGCAAAAATCTTTACCCCCTTCTTTACTACTAAAGAGCATGGGACTGGGATGGGCTTGGCAAGTATTAGCAAAATCGTGGATTTGCATCAAGGGCTTTGCCATCTAGAAACCATTGCTAACCAGGGAACTATATTTAGTATTTGGTTGCCAAGTCCTAAGACTGGCATTTGGGATAGCATGCGTTTGCAGCAAAAAGATGCTCATTAGACTGACGCAGGAGCTGCGTCAGTCTCTAGCAAGAGTGGCTTTGCGTAATTTTAGAGTGTTCCATAAGCCGATATATGGCTTCGCGCAATTGATTGAGCGAAAAAGGCCGTTGAATCATAGCATCCATGCCCTGAACTGAATCTTTGATGTCATTGAATCCTGTGATGAGCAGAATTGGCATTTGTGGAAATTTTTGTTTGATTGCTGAAGCCAATTGCTCTCCATTCATCAATGGCATGCCATAATTGCTAACCACCAGATCAAATTGCTGCTGTTCTAATTGTTGTAGTGCTTGAAATCCATCAGGCACACGTATCCATGAATGTTGATCTACCAATAAAAAGGCTTCAATCACCTCCCAAGTGCGTGGCTCATCATCTACCAAAAGCACACGCAGTTGTATATTGGGTTTAGCAAACATAGCTTCTAATTGGGGATTTTCAACATGTTGCAGCGGGAAAGAAATGATAAACTTGCTGCCTTTTTGCGGCTCACTTTGAATTTCAATTTTTGCATCGTGTCGCTGGAGTATTCCATACACAACCGATAATCCAAGGCCACTTCCTTTTTCTCCTTTGGTGGTAAAAAAGGGCTCTAGACAGCGTTGACGTATGGATTCTGACATACCAATTCCGGTATCTGCGACCTCAAATAC
>JAKLHB010000290.1 GCA_022710345.1 Planctomycetota bacterium | reverse complement strand
GACGGGACACAGGAAAACGTAGCATTCTATCAAAGAGAACTTTTATTTCCGAGCGAATTTTTTTTGATTGATACAGAGCACAACAAGTTAGAATTTCCGAAAAATTCACCTATGATGTTGATTGACAACTTGTTACAAAATCTGCTTGTGCTAATTCAACAACGCCCAACAAAACATCCAAAAGACGTTTTCTTGTGTTGCTGGATACCAGTCATAAAAAAATGCGGAAAGGGTCTTTCCGCATTTTTCTGCATTTTTTATTTTTTTGCTTGTGCAAGCAATTTAGCGCGAGCATAAGGAATTAAACCACCAGCATCAATGATGGATTGCTGGGCTTTTGGGAAAGGGATAATGTTGAATGATTTGCCTGTGGTTTTATTCACGACTTTTCCATGCTCAATCGCAATTTCATCGCCTTCTTTGGCTTCAATATCTGGGCAAATGACCATGTTGAGACCTAAATTGACTGCATTTTGCAAAAAGATGCGTGCAAAACCTTTGGCAATCACAGTGAGGTCATAACCCTTGAGGCAAGACGCAGCTTGCTCACGAGAGGAGCCGCAGCCAAAATTGGTATCCGCGACAATCACGCTGCCGGCTGGAATTTCTTTGGCTTTGAGTTTTTTGTTAAAGTCAACATTGTCTGCAAAAGCATATTGGGGAGTTTCATTGGGAAGCACAGTGGCCATGAAACGGCCTGGATAAATGATGTCAGTGGAAATGTCTGCACCAAGTTTAATCACGACTTTGGACATATTATTTCCCTGCCTTTCTGGGGTCTGTGATCACGCCAGTGAGTGCGCTAGCGGCTGCTACTGCGGGTGAGCATAGATAAACTTCAGAGTTTGGATTGCCCATACGGCCTTGGAAATTTCGATTTGTGGTTGCAAGCGCAACATCGCCATCTGCCAAAGCCCCTTGATGCACGCCTAAGCATGGCCCACAACCTGGATTGCAAACCGTGGCACCGGCTGCCATGAGCGTTGCAATATAGCCTTTTTGCATGGCTTCTTGATATACACGGCCAGAAGCTGGGAAAACCAGGAGCCGAACTTGATGACTGACTTTCTTGCCTTTGAGAATTTCTGTCGCGATTTGCAAATCATCTAAACGACCATTGGTGCAGGAGCCAATCACAATTTGCTGAACTTTCTTGCCTTCTACTTCGCCAATGGGTTTGACGTTGTCCACTGTGTGCGGGCACGCAATCTGCAAATCCAATTTGCTTGCATCAATCTCAATGACTTGATCATACACAGCATCAGCATCAGGTGTGACCAGCGGAATATCATGTGCGAGTTTGGTTTGTTCTCGAAGATATCGTATGGTTTCAGCATCAGCAGGAACAATCCCAGAGGTTGCGCCGGCTTCCACGCTCATATTGCACAAAACCAATCGGCCTGATGTGCTCATCTTTTGGATGGCTTCGCCGTGGAATTCAATGACCTTGAAATTTGCACCTTGGGCAGAAATTTTGCCAATGAGGTACAAAATCAAATCCTTGGGACTTACATAAGGGCCAAATGTGCCATGAACCACGACCTTGATCGTGCCAGGAACTTCGATATTCAGAATGCGGCCTAATGTCCATACACAAGCCATTTCTGTGGCACCAATGCCAAAGGAGAATGCGCCCAATGCTCCATGGCTGGTGGTGTGGCTGTCTGTTCCAACCACAACATAGCCAGGATGCACATAGCCATTTTCTGGTAGAATTTGATGGCAAATTCCGCCTTCATCGCCTCGAATATCGTGGAATTTTTTGATTCCTTGCTTGGCAACAAAGTCACGAATTTTTTTCTGATTTGTTGCAGTTTTGGAACTTTCTGCTGGAACGCGATGATCAAAGATAATCGCAATCTTGGAAGGATCCCACACCTTGGCTTCTAGGCCAGTGCTTTTGTAAATTTCAGAGAATTGGTTCACCACCAAAGCAGCATTTTCATGGGACATTGCCAGATCCACCGCTGGCTCCACAATGTCGCCCACTGCAACAAATGGCTGCCCAGTAGCGCGCGCTAAAATCTTTTGTACTACAGTCATGCCCATTTTCTAAAACTCCTTAAAAAAATTCTAATCCATCAATTGCATAGAATTTTTTGGAAATATTTGGACCAAATATTTTATCAAAGCTTTGCAATTGTGTAAACAAATTTCCAATGAAAACCTAATCCAACTAAGACTGCAATATGAAAAAACTCGTGAGGCTCAAATACACCAACAATCAAAATAGGCTGATGGATAAACTCCAGAACTGCTCCTATTGTATAGGCCAAACCTCCAAAGAAAATTGGCTTGATAAACGATAGACTTCTTTGATACCAAAGTATTCCAGCGCTTACGGCTCCGAGCCACCCAAGGCCTAAGTACAAAACAAGCCCTAGCCATTCAGGAAATGCCGCAAAAAAAATATTTTTCAATACAACTGCGGTAATAGCGATCGTCCAAATGCAAATTAACCAGCCCCAACGCATAAAGCCTTTGAACAAAATTTGGTGAATGGGTGTCATGGTCCCGACAATTAAAATAAAAATAGCCGAATGATCGAGTCGTTGCAGAACATCTCTTGCTCCATTGCTCGGTAACAAATGATATACGCCACTCATAGAGAGTGTGAAGACAGTTGCAACCGCAAAGATAGTTAAAGCAAGAAATTTTGAGAAATTTCCCCATCCCAATTTGAGCAAAGGAAAAGACAAGACTAAAAACAGCACCGCACCGCAAAAATGGCTTAAGCAGCTAAATGGATCATGTAATCCTAACACTTGATATAGCTCAGACATAGGCTTCGTCTTCCATAAAATATTTGATGAAAAATTCAAGCCTTTACAATTCTCCCAGACGAGTGCTAGGTTGTTCTGGCGTATCTACTTCATTTTCAAATGCCACTAAATCTCCAACTTCAGGGAATGGATTGGCGCATTGCCAACCTAATTGGCCTGTTTTGCGAAAGTGTTCTAGGCGACGGATGGTGATTTCAGCAAAGATTTCATCACAATCAAATGTAATCACTTTTCTTTTCAGAATTTCGCCTACAATCAAGGTTGTACCTGAATGTGCAAAAAAATCTGTGATGCAATCTCCAGGCTGGCTGCTTGCTTTCACAATTCTTTCAATACATTTGATAGGTTTCTGGGCATAACAACCTGGCACATTTTCCTGCATACGATAAAAAACTTGCTGAATATCAACCCATACATTTCCAGCTCGAATATTTTCGGATTTGCTTCTTTCAAAGTTTTCCTTGAGTTGGCCATCTATTTTTTTATAATACCCACGAAGGATTTTAGGAATATCTGTATATTCAGCTTGAACATCAAAATACGCATTTCCCTTTACATAATACAAACATTCTTGACGAACTGCCATCCAGTTTTTTTGTGTTCCATAGCCTCTTTGATTCCTCATTGTGATGAAGCTTCTGGAAACAATATCTGGGTAATCGCGCATCAAAATCATAAAATCTGGCAATGGTTGAAAATGATCTTTTTGATCTGCTCCAAGCCAAACATAAAGGCTGGCATCTTTAGCCAATATGCTCAAGGTATTTTCAATCCATTTTCTGCAAAACTCAATATATTCTGCCAGACTTGTTTTTCCTAAGCCTTGGGTGTTATGATTTCCTACAATGATATTATAAGGCGGATCTTGAATAGCTAGCGCTGCGCTTTGTCCACAAAAAATTTGGGAGACATCGTTGCTCACTGTTGCATCGAATACACCGACTTGGTGGCCTGCAATCGAATCTTGCCAAATTTCACCTTTTTTAAGGCGACAATATGGCAAAATTTTTTGGCGTACCTGAACGTTAATATCTAATCGTGGGAGTGGTTCTTGAAGGCGATTTTTTGTCATTCCACACCATATTTGTTGGAAGCCTGGCTTGTGCCCATGGAGGATTGCATGGGCACAAAGATTCAATCACTATGCTTTGGGTTTGTCTTCAACGATCTTGGCAGTGCCGTGATATTTGGTTTCCACACGTTCTTTGGGTAGGAATTCATCTTCCATTTTTTTGTATTCTTTGAGGCCAACAAAATCAGTGTATTCTTCAAAGCTGCTGATCCATTGAGTCTGGCCAGGAAGAATTCCGGTTGGAGATGCTTTGAGCGCGGTGAAGAAGCTCATCAATGCTTTGTGCATGACCATGATGGATGCCACAGGGATAGAAACTCTACCAACGCCCATCTTGGCCAGTTCAGGAATGGGGATCAATTCGGTTTTCATACCAGAGATTGCATCCATCAAGTTCACAGAGAGTGGCCCCTTAACTTCTTTGACAGCTCGTTCGACATCGGCTTTTGTCTTGATGCCATCAATGAAAGCCAGGTCTGCACCTGCTTCTAGGTACATGTTGCAGCGACGGATTGCTTCATCAAGCCCGCTAATCGCAAATACATCAGTTCGGGCATTGATGATGAAATCTTTGTCCAAACGATTGCGCACTTGTGCACAAGCTCGAATCTTGCCAGACATTTCTTCTGCAGAAATCACTTCTTTGCCCGCCATGTGGCCGCAGCGTTTGGGGAAAATTTGGTCTTCGATGTTCATGCCTGCGACACCCATAGCAATCAGGCGTTCTACGATCCAGGCTGCATTCACTGCATTGCCGCCGCCTGTGTCCACATCAGCCATGACTGGAATATTCACGGCTTGGACAATATTCCAGGTCATGTCTAGGACATCTTTCATCTGGACTAAGCCAACATCTGGCCTGGCCAATAAAGAGCCGGCAAGGCCATAGCCAGAAATCTGGATGGCTTCAAATCCGCATTTTTCAATGACTCTAGCGCTAAAAGCATCATGGCATCCTGGAACCACGACTGCTCGTCGTTCCATAATGGCTTTGCGTAATGTGCTCGTTTTTTTGCAGCAGGTTTTTGATTCGCAGCAGGGTTCTTCTTTTTTTGCTTCTGCTGGTTCACCACAGCAGCAAGTTTCTTCTTTTTTTGGCTTAGCGCTTTTTTTCTTATCAGACATAACATTCTCCATAAGTTCAAAAAAGTTTAGAGAAAACACAATGACCAAAATTATTTCGACCAAAGCAAACAGCTTGCTTTGATCGAGAGTTTAGAATCTAACTTAAGCTAATCGTTTTTTGAATCCCAAACCTAATGCGACAATCCCAAGCATGAGACAAATGACAGAGCTTGGTTCTGGTGCATTGGGTGCAATGACTTCGAGTGCTCTTAATGGATACTGAAAGTTTTGGTTGCCATAGCCAGACCCAGTTATACCAGAATTAGTCCCATCAATTGGATAGAAGGAACTAAAGATTGGATGATTGGTGCGAATGTTGGTCATAGATTGGCCATACATGCTGGCAATCATGCTGCTCACAGAAGGTGAAAATCCATTGGTATCTGGCGTAGCGTTGCAGTCATCTATGAATAATACAGTGCCTTGGTCAAGATAATAACGCAATTTAGTAATCGCCGCACTGCTTAAGCTAAAACTATGGCCCCACAGAAACAGGACATCAATACTGGCAAGTGTGGTGGTCTCTAAATTGATGGCACCTGAACTTTGTGCAAAACCGGTGGTAGTACGGGAGTTAACTCCATTCACGATATTGGTCAAAGAGCCAGGGTCGCAATCCCAATCTCCGCCATGGATCACTTGTCCTACTGTTACCGTAGTTTTGCCACGTGCACCGTATTTAAGGATATTGGTAGCTAACCGATACCCACGCTCTGCAGAATCTGCATTATATCCGCCGCCGCCATCTTCCCAAACGCAGCTATAATCATTGTGGCTTAAAAAAATACTCGTGGTTTCAGCATCTACAAAGCTCAAAGCAAGCATGATCATAAATAGAATCATTTGCTTCATAATTTGATTCCCCAATAAAATAAATTACATTTCCCCAAGATTCATAAAAATTTATACAATATTTTCAACAAATATTATAGAAAATCTTTTGTTTTTGTCAAACAAAAAATCTTGAAAAGTCTGCAAATCATGCTTGAATTACCACAGCTTCTATGGGGCACACAGTACGGCAGTTATCGCAACAAGTGCATTTACTGGCATCAATTTTATGCTGTTGGTATGGGGTAGGAGGAATTGCCTGAAATATGCAAGCTTGACTGCATTTGGTACAGCCTATGCAACGATCTGTGATCTGGTACTGAATGAATGCCTTGCATTTTTTTGCAGGGCAGTGTCCATGGAGATGGGCTTCATATTCTTCTCGAAAGAATCGGAGTGTAGAAAGGACAGGATTGGCAGCACTTTTGCCCAATCCACATAAGCTGCCTTGCTTCATG